>CALFEW010000898.1 GCA_937958365.1 uncultured Chloroflexota bacterium
GCATGACAATTCAGCGTAAATTTGTAAAGAAGATGTTTCGCTCGATGAACCATGCCTGGAAAGGTAATGGGGGAATCAAACGGCCGTTTCCCCATCAAAACAGCGCAAGGTGTGGCCGGGCCGGAGGGTGGCCTGCACGGCCGTGCCGACCGGAAAATGGATGCGGTGCGACTGCCAGCTTGCCACCACGCCGCCATCGGGCAGCGCCACCCGGTACAGGTAAGCGATGCCCTGGAACTGCCGTGAGAGAATATGGCCGTTGCCATTTTCATCGGCTTCCAGCTTCACATCATCGGGGCGCACCATCACCGCCAGCGGCTTGCCGGGGGGCAAGGTGTGGGTCAGCGGCATAAAACCCAGCGAAGTGTCAACGCCGGTTGACACGGCCGTACCGCCGATAAAATCGCTGTGTCCCATAAATTCGGCCACAAAGCGCGTGCGCGGCTCGTGGAAGACCTCTTCGGCCGCGCCGACCTGCTCCAGCCGCCCCGCATTCATCACCGCCACCTCATCGCCGATGAACAACGCCTCTTCCTGGTCGTGGGTGACAAAAACGGCCGTTGTCCCGCTGGCCTGCAACAAGCCGCGCACTTCCTGGCGCACGGCCGTTCTGAGGGCCGCGTCCAGGTTGGAAAACGGCTCGTCGAGCAGCAAAACGGCCGGATTGGGGGCCAGCGC
The DNA here is from genome assembly GCA_937958365.1 of uncultured Chloroflexota bacterium. Taxonomy (GTDB): domain Bacteria; phylum Chloroflexota; class Anaerolineae; order Promineifilales; family Promineifilaceae; genus Leptovillus. Next base: position 679 of record CALFEW010000898.1, read on the forward strand.
CCGCGCCAGCGCCACCCGCTGCTGCTGCCCGCCGGAGAGTTCGTGCGGCATTCGCCCGCCCAACCCGGCCAGCCCGACAAATTCTAGCATCTCGGCCACGCGGGCGGGGCGCTCTTTGCCCCGTGGCAAACCGAAGGCCACGTTATCGCCGACGCTGAGGTGGGGGAAGATGGCATAATCCTGGAAGACCATCCCGGCGCGTCGTTTTTCGGGGGGGAGGTGGAAACGGCCGTTGGCCACCTCCTGCCCATCAATCACAATCACGCCGCCGTCCAACGACTCGAATCCGGCCATCAGACGCAGCGTCGTCGTTTTGCCGCAGCCGCTCGGCCCCAACAAGGCCAAAATCCGCCCCGCCGGCACGCCAAACGACACGTCATCCACCACGCGATGATCGCCAAAAGACTTGCTGAGATTGCGGCAGATGACAGTGGGAGGCATGTTTAATACAAAGAAACAAAGGGACGTAAGGGACAAAGGAATACGGCGAACAAAGAACACCTTTGTTTCTTATGTCCCTTTGTCCCTTTGTAATAAATTCCCGTTACTTGTCTCGCAAGGTAAGAATCGCCAGGGGAACCGACGACAGCAGCAGCAGGAGCAGCGTTGGCGCGGCGGCGCGGGCGAAGAACGCCTCGCCGATGTTGCTCCAGATTTGCGCCGCCAGCGTAGAAAAACCAAGCGGGCTGAGGATGAGCGTGGCGGGCAGCTCCTTCATGCAGGTCAAAAAGACCAGCGCCCCGCCCGCCAGAATACCCGGTCGCACCAATGGCAGGGTGATGGCGCTAAAGACGGCCAACGGCCGTTTGCCCAAACTGCGCCCCGCCTCTTCCAACCCCTTCGACACTTGCAGCAGCGACGCCCGCTGCGCCCCTACCGCCTGCGGAATAAACAAAATCACGTAAGCCGCCAGCATCATCGGCAGCGTCTGGTACAGCGCCGACGCATACCGCACGCCAAAAAAGACGAACGCCAGCGCCACCACAATGCCCGGCAAGGCAAAACTGGCATACGTCACCTGCTCAAACAGGCGGCTCAATTTGCCCGGCCGCCGCACCACCAGAATCGCCACCGGCAGCGCCAGCGCCATCGCCAGCAGCGCCCCCAACAGCGACGCCGAGAGCGAATTGATGGCCGGTTGCACCAGCCCGGCCAGTGATTGTAGATTGCTCTGCGGCGCGCCCAGGCTGCGCACGGCAAAATCCTGGTTCCAGCCGCG
>CALFEW010000899.1 GCA_937958365.1 uncultured Chloroflexota bacterium
GGCATCACCGTCAATGCCATTGCCCCAGGCTTCTTCCCCACAGCGCTGACCACAGTGCTGCCAGAAGAGATGAAAGCGAAGTCTTTAGAATTTATCCCGCTCGGCCGTTGGGGGAATTTGCCGGAAGTGGCCTATCTGGCGACGTTCCTGGCCTCTGACAAAGCGGCCTACATCACCGGTCAGGTGATTAACGTAGATGGCGGCGTCGCCATGTAGCGTCATGTGACGACCTTTCCAGGTATAGAAACCAGGTGTGTGTGAAACGATGAACGAAGAAAGAGAGAGTCTGGGCCGTATCGAAGTTGCGCCGGGCGTCGTGGCTACCATTGCCCAATATGCAGCGCTCCGAGTGGAGGGCGTCACCAAAATGGCCGCCATTCCTGCCGACGTTGCCCGCCTTTTTCGGCGTGAAGTGAAACAAGATGGCATTTTGCTGGAGATCGGTGAGCAAAATCAGGTAAAAATTGATATTTACGTTATAATGGACCCGCAGGTTAACATCATGGAAGCCAGCCGTAGAATTCAGGCGGCTGTGCTGGAAGCGGTTGATACGATGGTCGGAATTCCGGTTGAGGCGATTAACGTACACGTAGAAGACGTCATTTATGCCCAGGAATAAACGGCCGTCAGCCAGCCGCTTAGCAGTTCTTTCCGTCCAACTATGAAAACAAGACGACGCGCGCGCCGCGTAACCCTTGAGACTCTTTACGAATATGATATAGCAAGTCATCCTCCTGGGGAGATTCTTCAGCAGCGATTGGAAGATCAACCTATGGAAAAGGCCGGCGTAGACTTTGCCTCGCATCTGGTGCAAGGCACAATTACACACCTGGATGAGATGGACAAACTCATCTCTCGTTATGCCCCGGAATGGCCTTTGGATCAAATGGCCGTCATCGATCGAAATATTTTGCGGATTGCCATTTTTGAGTTCTTGATTGATGGCGAAACGCCTGTGAAGGTAGCCATTAACGAGGCGGTGGAACTGGCCAAAACGTATGGTTCAGACAGCGCGCCGCGTTTTATCAATGGCGTCTTGGGCACTCTGGCCGACAAAATTCCGGCGCTGCGTCAAGAATTATTGCTGCCTATGCCGGTGGAATAGCGCCACCAGACAGCGCCGCCTCATTGCTCTATGAGTACCGTTCATTGTTATGATGATGATGGGCTGGTCCACGAAGTCTCCTCTGACTCTCTCGCTTTTTCCCCTGCTGTCTATGGCATTTTTATAGAAAACGACCGTCTCTTATTGCTTTCCCGAAATTCTACCAGCTTATATACGCCGCCCGGCTGCCTTTTGCAGGCAAACGAGGTTCCGACGCAGGCTGTGCGCCACTATTTCCGGCGGCTGGTAGGTTTTACGCCAGCATTGGGATCGCTTTTGTTTGTTGAAGACCAATACCGGTGGTTTGACGGCCGTGCCTGGCTTGTCTCCGCTTTGTATTATGCGGTGGAACGGCCGTTTACCGATTCCATTCACATCAACGAAACCCTGGAACCCGAACATACGGCCGTCTGGGTTGATTTGCTTGAACTTCAGCGCAGCCAGTTTTTATCTGGCTACAAGGCCGTCGTGGCCGGAATATCTCAGCTCAACCTCTCGCGGCAATAATCCGGCTGGCAATCTCGCCTTCTCCCGTTTCCCCCAAAATCCACCGCCTATTCTTCCGCCGCAGTCGCAGCGACCAGAGCCAGGACTTCATCTACCAGCGTCGTGAGCGCCGGCCCGTAATCCTCATGATTCGCCAGGGCAATAATGGTGATTTTGCTCTCCGGCAAGTACCACATGCTGCCGGAGAAGCCGGTGGTCGCCCCCTCGTAGCCCCACAGTGTGCCCCAGGGCGTCTCGCGCTGCATCACGCCGGGTCCGTAGCCCACGCCGTTGCCCATGTCAGTGGTGAGTTGGGTAAAGTCGGCGGCAGCCCCGGAGAGTTGGCGGCCGGCCAACGCGGGGACAAATTGGGCCAGGTCTATGGTGGTGGAGACCAGGCCGTCGTCGCCTAAGCCTTTGCCTTCATGTCCGTCGAGTACACGGCCGTCGGCGTTATAGCCAGGCGTGTGGCCTTCCGGCAAATCTTCGGCCCGCTCCAGGTAGGTTTCGTCCAGGTCCAGGCGGTAGAGAAAGCGTTCACGGATGTTATAAGCCAGCGTTTCCCCGGTGACGGCCTCGGCGACCATTTGCAAGAGGACGTAGTTGGTGTTGGAGAGGGCAAAGCCGTCACCCGGCGCAAATTCGGGGGCACGGCCGTAGGCATAGGCCACCACCTCTTCCGGTTTCCAGTGGTAGGATGGGTTGGCGGCATAGGCTGCCTGGAAATCGGGGTTTTGCGTGTAGTCGGGGATGCCGCTGGTCATATCCAGCAGTTGGGCGATGGTCGCCTGACGGCCGTTGCCCAGGGCATCTAACATCGCCACCGGCAGCCATTTGTCCAGCGTGTCATCCAGGGAAATGACCCCTTCTTCGACAAGCTGCAAAATCAGCGTACTTGTAA
>CALFEW010000900.1 GCA_937958365.1 uncultured Chloroflexota bacterium
TTGGAGGCAGTAGCCGCATGACATCCCCCACCCTCATGGCCATCCTGGCCCACCCCGACGACGAATCCTTCCCGATGGGCGGTACGCTGGCAAAAGCCGCTGCCGAGGGCAAGCGCATTCACCTGATCACCGCCACACGCGGCGAAATGGGAGTTTCCGACATAAGCGCGGCAGAAACGGCCGTTCTCCGCGAAACCGAATTACGCCGCGCCTGCGCCGAATTGGGCGTGGCGCAACTCACTTTTCTGGACTATATGGATGGCACATTAGCCAACATCCTGGACAGTGTTGGCGCAGCTCGCCTGCTCACCCTGATGCGCCAATCCTCGCCCGATGTCGTCGTCACCTTTGGCCCGGACGGCATCTCCGGCCACCCCGACCATCTGGCCGTCTACCGCTGGACAACGGCCGCATTTGACCAATACCAGCAGGAAGCAGTACGGCCGTTGCGCCTCTACTACATCGCTCCCTCGGAAGCCACGCAACAGGGCTGCGGCATCCCACCGCCAGCCGAAGCGGTCGGCGGGCCTATCGCTTTTATTGATGTAGGCGATTACCTGGTGCAAAAAGTGCGCGCCGCGCAGCAGCACCAAAGCCAGAATCCCCCCTTCACTGGCGACCCGGAAACCGAAGCGCAAAACATGGCCTGTCATGAACTCTTTCGCCTGGCCCTGCCGCTGTTAGCGGCCAACGGCCATGGCCCAGAAACAGATTTATTCGCCGGACTTAACGGCGTCAATTCACAAAAACTATTCAGGAGCATTACTTAATGTCCACAACAACTGAACAAATCACCACTTCGCAACCTAAACAAGGCTGGAAATTACCGGCCCTGGTCATCGTCCTGGCCGCTCTCTGGTGGCTGGCCTGGGGCCAACTGCAAAACTTCGCCGACTGGCTCACTTACACCATCATCGGCCTGTCGCCGGAATCTCATTTCGGCCAATCGGTCAACTTTTTCTTTTATGACGTGCCCAAAATCCTCATGCTGCTGGCCGGCATGATCTTCCTGATCACCATCGCCCGCTCTTTCTTTACCCCAGAGCAGGCGCGGGCGGCGCTGGGCGGCAAACGCGAAGGCGTAGGCAATGTGCTGGCGGCCAGTTTGGGCGTCATCACGCCCTTTTGCTCCTGCTCGGCCGTGCCCCTGTTCATCGGTTTTGTCGAAAGCGGCGTGCCGTTGGGCGTCACCTTTTCCTTTCTCATTGCCACGCCCATGGTCAATGAAATCGCCTTAGCCATGCTCTTTGGCATGTTTGGCTGGCAAATCGCCGGGCTGTATATGCTCAGCGGCCTGCTCATCGCCATCATCGGCGGCATGATCATTGGCCGTTTGAAACCAGAACGGTACGTGGAAGATTTTGTCTGGCAAATTAAGGCCGGGGCGCAAACAGGCGTCATTTACAAACCCACCTGGGATGATCGTATCCGCGACGCCGGCCGCAGCACCAAAGAAATCGTCGGTAAGGTGTGGCCTTACGTCATTTTGGGTATTGGCATTGGGGCTGCCATTCATGGGTTTGTGCCGGAAGATTATCTGGCCAACATTATGGGGCGCAATTCCTGGTGGGCGGTGCCAGCGGCCGTTTTGTTAGGCATCCCGCTCTATTCCAATGCCGCCGGCATCATCCCCGTGGTCTCGGCGCTGATGGCCAAGGGCGCGGCGTTGGGCACGGTGCTGGCCTTTATGATGTCGGTGGTGGCGCTCAGCCTGCCGGAAATGCTTATTCTGAAGCGCGTGATCAAGACGCCATTGATTGTGATGTTCATCAGCATCGTCGGCGCGGCCATCATCTTCACCGGGTATCTTTTTAATTTTATTGTTCGCTAAT
>CALFEW010000901.1 GCA_937958365.1 uncultured Chloroflexota bacterium
TGATCGAAGTAAAACCGCTCAATCCTACGCTCGATTTGGAACTGTGGCTGTTGGATGAAGCCATAGACCGCGTGGCCTCGCAAGACAATTTTTTGCAGAACGAAAACGAATTGATTGATGTGACTCTGCCCCGCGACGGGCAGTACCTCATCCTGGTCCGCGATTTTAACGGCGCGCCGGGCAATTATGAAATCCGGCTGTCCGCTTTGCCCGTCGCTACGCCGGTAGCCATGGGCGTTCTAACCTTTGACAGCCCTGTTTCCGGCGTGTTGGAACCGAAACAGAGCATCGTCTATTATTTTGATGGCGTACAAAACGAGACGATTCGCCTGGACCTGGCGACCGAAACAACGACGAGCGACTTCGCCCTGACCTTGTTGGCCCCTAACGGCCGTGCCTATCTGCGCGTAGACGATGGGCAGGCGGGCCAACCAGAAAGCTACACACTGACGCTGCCGGAAAACGGCCGTTGGGGTGTCATCCTCTCGGAATTCTTCGACGAAGGCGGCAGCTACACGCTGTCCGTCTCGCGTTAATGATTTTGCACAAAATCAATGCGGACGAGGTTTTGGTTGCAACTGGCTCTGGTTTGCACGCGGTAAGCCTGGGAAACGGCCGTGCCATTCGACGACTCTAACTGCACTTCATAATCCCGAATCACCGGTGAATCAAATAAAAACTGCTCCCAACCGGATGGGCTGTAATCCGGCGCGCTGCCCACTTGCAGCCGCGCATCTACGCCGCTGCCCCACACGTGTACCTGATAACTGCCCGGCGGAACCGGGTTGCGGTTCAGGTCCAGCACTTCCCCGGCAATGCCCATCCAGCCGCAGCCGGCGTCGTTGGCATAATTTTGCAGATAAAACGGGCTGGTATCTGACTTGGTGAAGAGGTACTGCGAGCGCGTGGCGCTGGCCGTCGGCGATGGGCCGGGCGGCGTTTCCGTCGGCGTGTTGGAGGCTGTGGGCGTGTGGGTTGGCGTGGGCGTGCGGGTGGGGAACGTGGGCACGGCCGATGGCGTCAGGGTGGGGCGGGAGGTGCTGGTGGGGCGGGAGGTCGCTGTGGCTTCGGGCGGCAGGGCCGTCCAGGTAGGTTGCAAGGAGGTTGCGGTCAGCGTCGGCAGCAGGGCTACGCTGGCGGCTGTGGGCAGCGGTGTGGCCGTGAGGGCTGTTCCCTGCCACTGCTGCTGGACACGGGCGACAACGTTCACGGCCGTTTCGCGCCCGCCCGGCCAGACGACAATCAACATTAAGCCGACAATGAGCAGCAAGGCGAGAAACAAAAGCGCCGCTGTTAGCACGTTCAAAAAACTACCCATACATCCTGTCTGCTGCGTTTTTGTTCGGCTCAATTCCTCTTCCAAATTATCAGGTGTTGGCGTCTACCATCAGCACGATGTCGGCTTGCTGCCACAAATCGGCCAGCCACGCCTCAAAGTCGGCTTGCAGGGCAGCGTACAGCATATTGGATTCCAGGGCGCGCTGTGGTTCGCGGGCGATCACCTGCATCAGATAAAAAGTCTGACGGCCGTCTTCCCCCGTTACCGTAATCACATCGCTCACTTCGCCGGGCTGCAAGGCAAAAGCCGCCTCTTCCACCTGCGGGACCAGCAGCGAACCGCGAGCGAAGAAGCCCAATTCACCGCCAATCTCCCCAATTACACGGTCTAGCGAATTTTGCTGCGCCAAAAAGACAAAATCGTCGCCGTTGATGGCGCGTTGGT
>CALFEW010000902.1 GCA_937958365.1 uncultured Chloroflexota bacterium
GTTTAGGAGACGGTTGGTCGGCAGACGGCCGTTTCACCGGCCGATACATGCGCGTGGCGGCTTCTTCATCCGAGGTGCTGCTGCCAGGAATGGCGACCCGTGGACTGACATTGGTGGCGTCGGGGTCGTATTCTAACGGCCGTTCCTGCGGCGGAATTTCCTCCGGCGTCAGCGGCAGCGGCACAGGCTGGCGGCGGGCCGGCTGTGTAGGGGCCGGTGCGCCGGTCAACGTGTTCTCGTTGACGTCATCGGCCGTCAGGGCTATCTGCGGTGGGAAAACTGTTTGCGTCGGCGCATTGTCCGGCAGCGGGAGCGGCTGCTCCTCCGCAGGCAGATCATTCTGCCGCGCCATCTCGGCCATTAAGTCTAGCAGCGAGATTGTTTCGATGTGATCTTCGTCGCGGGCCGGTTGGTCAGAGGGTTGAGACGGCCGTGAAGCCGCACTGTCTTTTTCGTTTTCGTCGTTCGCCATTATCCTTTGCTCTTTATTAACATTACCCAATCGCCACGTTGGACAACTTTATCATCCTGGTTTATAACGCTGTACTTCATGGTAATGTTCCCGCCCCCAAGACGGCGAAACGCTTTTGTGTCCGTAATTTCGATTTTGACGTGGATGGTATCGCCCAGAAAGACCGGCAAGCTAAATTTGCAAGACAACTCCCGAAAGGCGAGCACCGTACCTTCAATAATGCCTGACTGCACGGCCAGCCCGGTGGCGACAGACTGCACCAGCAGGCCATGCGCCACCCGCTGCCCAAACGTATCCTGGGCAGCGTAAACCGCGTCCGTATGGATGCGGTTATAATCGCCCGATAACCCGGCAAAGTTAACGACATCCGCCTCGGTAATGGTGCGTCCAACAGTCAACATAATCTGGCCGATTTCAAACTCTTCAAAGTAGAGTCCACGAGGGCGGTAGGCAAGTTGGGTCATGGTTTACACTCCGTGTTCCGTAATCCGTGTTCCGATTACGGAATACGGAATACCGTTTACGAACTACGCTCTTACTCCGCTGCGGCGAGCTTTTCGGCTTCGTCGGCGACGGTGAGTCTGTCTATAAAGGGGTCGAGATCGCCGTCTATCACGGCGGCCAGATTATAGCTGGAATACCCCACCCGGTGATCCGTCACCCGGCTTTGGGGATAGTTATACGTGCGTATCTTTTCGCTGCGATCCCCTGAACCCACTTGCGATTTGCGATCCGCCGAGACAGAGGCGTGTTGTTTGGCTTCCTCGATTTCTTGCAGGCGGGCCTGAATAATCGCCATGCCCAGTTGTTTGTTTTGCAGCAGGCTGCGTTCCGACTGGATTTTGACGGCAATGCCCGACGGTTTGTGGACGATGCGCGCGGCCGTGGCGTTTTTCTGCATATGCTGGCCGCCAGGACCAGACGAAAAGGTAGAAGTAATCTCCAGGTCACGTTCGTCCAGGGTGATTTCCACGTCTTCCACCTC
>CALFEW010000903.1 GCA_937958365.1 uncultured Chloroflexota bacterium
AAAACAACGGCGTCACTTCCATCGCCGTCCTGTCTGAAACCAACGAATAACCCCAACAACCTTTTCAGCGACAGGCACATAAAAAAGCCCCTTCCCGGATCAGTACGGAAGGGGCTTTTTCTTTGAGCTAACCGCTAACCGCTAACAACTATCAAACTGACAACTTCTACGGCTGCAACAAAACTTCAGGGGAAAAAAGGGAGACACGGCCGTTTTCCGTCAGCGCCGCCATACTTAAGGCATACGTCGTGCCCGGCGTCAGGTCGGTAATGGCTACCTGCCCGGCCTCGTCGGCCCGGACAAAGCGAAAAGGCGCATAATCCACAGCGCCCACCGGCCGAAAAGACAACACATAGCCCGCCGCCGCCGGGTCTACCGGCCAGGTAAGCACCACCGCGCCGGGATTGCCCGTCGGCGAAACCGCCGGGGGAGCGGGCTGCGGCGGCGCGCCAATCATATTGGCAACGGCCGTCAGGCTCAACTGGGTTATCTGCCGCAAATAGTTGTAGTCCAGCGCATCGGACGTATCCAACGCATTGTGGTTCCGGTTCGGGTCTTCCTCAGATTCGGTCAGGCGCAGAGCCGGGATGCCCACTTCCAAAAAAGTCATGTGGTCGCTGTAACGCCCTTCCCTGTCCACCCCATCCATCATCGTTATGTCAAACGTTGGCAAATACAGGCCGCCCACAAAATCCAGGTAACGAGCCAGTTGGCGCGGCGGCGACGTATCTGGTCCCGGCGAAAAGACCCGCACCGACTGGGGAATGCCGGGACGCCCGCCCACAATGTCCAGATTCAGCACGGCATCCACGCCGGAGCGATCCAACAGCCGGTTGGTCACGTAATGGCGGCTGCCGTGCCGCCCCTGCTCCTCGGCGGCAAAAGCGATGAAGATCACGTCCTGATTCCAGGTCTGGGAACTCAGCACGCGGGCGATTTCCATCATGGCGGCCACGCCGGAGCCGTTGTCGTCGGCGCCGGGGGCGCGGCTGCTGCCATCGTTGGGATCCATAGGGCGAGAATCGTAATGAGCGGTCAGGATCACGGCTCCGGGCGCGGAACCATTGCCGGGTAACGTGGCAATGACGTTTTGCTGATCGGTCGTCAGGCCATTGAGGGTGAGCGGAAAACTGTCGAATTCAACCTGGAGACGGCCGTTTCCCACCCGCAAAAACTCGTTATACACCCACAAACGGGTGGCCCCCAGACCAAAATCCGGCCGATCTATCACGCTAAACGTGCTGCGCGTGCCAAAAGACTCCAACGTTTGCACGTAACCCACCAACTGCTGCTGCGAAACCGAATCGAGCAGCGCCTGGATATCCGGGTCACGCGCCGGCACGATGGTACTCACCGGGTTAAACACGACGTTTTCCGGCAAAACGCCTTCGAGCAAAACAGCCTCCGCAGGCAAGGGGGTAGCCAGCGGTGGTGGGGTGGGAATAACCGGCTGCTGCGGCCCCTGTAACAACGAGCAAGCCACACTGGTTAACACTAACAGACCGATAAAAACGAGGAGTGGTCGGGGCAATGGATGCTAGGAAACTGGAGATTAGAGCCGGAAACCCCAACCCTAATCTCCAGAAACGGCCGTTTAGACCTTATTTGTTCTTATCTTCACTCTTCGGCATAAACAAAGACAACATTTCCACCGGGACGGGGAAAATCGTCGTCGTGTTCTGCTCGACGCCAATTTCCAGCAGCGTTTGCAGATAACGCAGCGTCATTGCGCCTGGTTCTTGCCCCATAACGCGGGCCGCTTCGGCCAACTGCTGCGAAGCCTGCAATTCGCCTTCCGCATGGATCACCTTAGCGCGCCGTTCCCGCTCCGCTTCCGCCTGACGAGCCATCGCCCGCACCATTTGCGAGTTCAACTCCACGTCTTTGATCTCGACGATGCTCACTTTAACGCCCCAGGGTTCGGTCGCCTCGTCAATGATACGCTGCAACTGCTCGTTGATAGATTCGCGATCTTGCAGCAGTTGGTCCATCATGGACTGGCCGATCACGTTTCGCAGGCTGGTTTGGGCAATCAACCACGTCGCCCGACGAAAATCTTCTATTTGAATCACGGCGGCCGTGGGGTCTATCACCCGGAAATAAACCACCGCGTTCACCTTCACCGTCACGTTGTCGGTGGTGATGGCTTCTTGGGCCGGCACGTCCAGAGTAATGGTGCGTAAATCTACCTTTACCATGCGTTCGATAAAGGGGATCAGCAAGAACAAACCCGGACCACGCGCTCCCATCACGCGGCCTAAACGGAAAATAACGCCGCGTTCATATTCCTGTACAACCCGAATCGAGGCTCCAAACAGCACAGCCAGACCCACAATCAGGATGCACAAAATGGGGATGAAACCCGTTAACAAATTCATTCCAGTCAATCTCCTTTTGGGCAACGGCCAGGGCAGCGTTTCTTTTGGGCTACCTTACGCGCAGTTGCTAACAACATGCATACATCAAACCGCTACAGAGTTGCTTCATTGTTTGGGGGCAAAATTTGACGTATGACCACATCATTATATCGCTAAACAGTACGTCCGGGCAGCCGAAAAAGTAGCAGTCATTCGGCGCGAATGGCGCTTAACTGCCGCTGGAAAAAATCAGGGCTACGCCGACGAAGGCCACGGCCGTTCCCACCATGCCACGCGGGCTGACCGGCCGCCGATAGACAAAGTATTCCACCGGGATGAGCAGCACCGGCGGCAAGGCCATCAGGGTGGAGGCAATGCCCAGGCGGGTGAGCTGCACGGCCGTTAACGACAGCCAGATGCCCAAAAACGGCCCCACAAACGATCCACCCACCATGGCCGGAAAGGCCTGCCGGTTGCCCCATTGGCGCAGCGTGTGCCTCACCTGCCCCTGAAAAGCGGCGAGGGTCCACAACAACACGGCCGCTACCAAAATACGAATGATCGTCGCCGAAATGGTGGGGAACCCGCCCACCAGGCCATATCTGGCCGTTACCAGATTGGCTACCTGGCCCAAAGCGCCCGCCAGGGCAAACATCAGGCCGCGCCAGTATTGTTTGTTCTCGACCACAGTCAACCCGGCCCGTTTTTCCGTGACGACCCAGGCCATGCCACCGACAGCCAGCAGCACGCCGGCCATCTCGAACCCGGTGACGACTTCACCAAACAAGACCCAACCAAAAACCAGGCTGAAGATAGGCACGCTCGACATCATCAACATAGACAGGCGCGGGCCAATCAGAACGTAAGCGTGAAAAAGGAAGGTATCGCCCAGCACCAGACCCAAAATACCGCTGACGGCCAGCCACTGCCAGCGAAACAATTCGACGTCCCAGGGGAAAAATGTGCCTTCCAGAAGGTAATGGGCAATCGTCAGGAACAGCAGGGCAAATAGAAGCCGGCTGCGGTTGACCACGCCGGAACCTACGAGCCGCCCGCTGTAGCTGAAGAACATCGCGGTTAACGACCAGCAAACGGCCGTGCCAATTGCCGCCAGTTCACCCCACATCGGTTGTCCCCTTGTCGCGGAACCGGTCCCGAATCTGGCGAATGTGGGCCGGGCGCGTGCGGCAGCAGCCGCCCAGGCACGATGCGCCTAGTTTGCGCCATTCCCGGCTAAACGTGCCAAACTCCGCCGGAACCGATTCGCCAAACCAATGTTTGCGTTCTACGTCGTATGTCTCGCCGGAATTGGGATACACCACAATAGGTTTTTTTTTCACCTGGAACAGTTCGCGGATGAGGGCAGGGATGAAACGCGGTGGCGTACAATTGACGCCAACGGCCGTAACCTGCGCGAATGGGTCCAGATAGGCGGCGCATTCGGCAATAGGCGTGCCATCGCTGATATGCTGCCCATCGCGGCAGCTAAAACTAAACCAGGCCAGACGGCCGTGCGTCTCTTGCAGCAGTCGGGCCAACGCTCTGGCTTCGGCGAAAGAGGGCAGCGTCTCACAGGCCAGTAGATCGGCCCCGGCGGCCGCCAACAGACGCCAGCGCGGCTGATGCCAGGCAAACAGTCCGGCTTCGTCCAGGGCATAATCGCCACGATATTCGGAACCATCGGCCAGATAAGCGCCATAAGGTCCGACGCTGGCGGCGACCAACGGCCGTAACCGCCCTACCCGATTCGCCTCATCCGCCCAAAACTCATCTCGCGCCTGCATCGCCAATTCCACCGACAGTTGCAGCAGGCGCTCGGCTTCAACTTGCGTCATGCCCTGAGCCATAAAACCGGGGATGCTGGCCTGATAACTGGCAGTGATGGCGCAGTCGGCTCCGGCGCGGTAATAGGCCAGATGCACCCGCCGGATCACGTCCGGGTCATCGCGCAGCAGCCGCGCCGACCAGAGGGCATCGCTGAGGTCGCAGCCCCACGCTTCCAGCTCGGTCGCCAGGCCGCCATCCAGAATAAACGCGCCGTTTTGTTGAATGAAGGGGAGAAGGGGATTGTTCATGGGAAACGGAAGATTGAAGATAAAAGATGGAAGGCTAAACGCGCTTTAATTTTTTATCTTCAATCTTTCTTGTTAACCCAGCTCAACCAGGTAAGACGGCCGTTTGGGGAACAATATCGGCAGCAGCACGGTTGCTTCTTCGTTGGCCCAGCAGTCCACATGCAGGTGGCGCAGTTCTTCCAGGCTGCGATGGCCGAACACCATATGCAGGAAGGTCAGTTCGGGAAAGGCGGCGTCGCCTTCTTCCAGGCGTTTGGCTTCGTAGCTGCCGACGGTGGTAAGACGGCCATTCTCGAACCCCAATGTCAACCTGTCCCGGTAAAAGTTCACACGAGTTGTGCCGGTATGGCCGGCCATCACACTGGCGGCCAGCCGATTTTCCAACACCGGCGCGACGTGGCGTAAGAAACCAGGCAGGTCCGGCACACGGATGTACCAGGCATAAGACGGGTAGCTTGTCGGCAGTTCGCGCGGCAGGGCGTCGTAAATGCGGTGGGCGCTGCTGAAGCGAAAGACGATTTTGCGCAGCGCTTTTTTGCGCTCAGGATTCAGGCGCAGGGCTTCGCGGGTAAAGTAGCGCAGCAGAAACAGCCCGACGGCGCGCCAGGAATGGCCGGCCTGCACGCCCAACTCGCGCAGCACAAAGCTGTTGTCATGGGTGCTGTATTCCAGATAAGCGACGGGCTGCGGGGTGGGAACGGCCGTTTCCACCATATACACGTGCCGGGCGTACTCTGAATCCCGATGCGCCGTAAACATCTCATACTGCCAGAGACGCTCATCCCGCGTGCGCGACAACAGACTTCCGGCGCAAAACGCTTCATACAGCGTCTTCAGGACCGGGATGTCGGCCGCGGTGGCCGGCCGTACCCGGTAAGGCTCTTCTTCCACCGCCACCGGCGTCTTGTCCAGATTCAGGTGATACACCCGCCCGCCACCCAGATTTACCGTCATTTCATAACCAAACTGGCGGTAATACCAGGGGATGCCCGTGATCGCCTGCACCTGTTC
>CALFEW010000904.1 GCA_937958365.1 uncultured Chloroflexota bacterium
ACCACAAATACCAGGTGCAAATGGGGCAAAATGGCCCGCGCGGCGGCAGCGGCTTCTTTGTAGTCTGCGCCCTGTTCAATGGCTTGCGCGGCGACGAGCGCCAGATAGCCTAATCCCATGGAGGTGGAGCGGGAATCTACAATCTCGATGGGAAAATCTTCCATCAACTTGGACGCGGCGTGAGCGGAAGCGATGGTGCCGCTCAGTTCTGAAGATATGTGGACAGAGACGATGCTTTCGGCCGTTTCCGCCACAGCACTGTAAAAATCGTAAAATTCCCCGGCCGATGGTTGAGAAGTCGTAGGCATTTCTTTAGCCTGGGTCAATTTCTTATAAAATGCGTCCGGTTTGATGTCTACGTTGTCGCGCAAGCTTTGACCTTCCCAATTAACATGCAAAGGGATGACGTGCAGGTTGTACTGCTTGATTAATTCCTCTGGAATATAAGCCGTGCTATCAACAACTACAGCAACTTTTGCCTTCTGTGCCATGAATATTCTCCTAATCCTTTGTGTTTGTTTTATTGTAACCCATTCAAAGGTAATAAGCTTCGCTTCACAGGAATTATGATAGAATAGCCGAAATTTCTTGCCCCCGATCACAAGTTGGAGAAAATAAACTCGTATGAATCGTGAGTATCATCGCTGGTATAGTCCCTCATTGGAACGGGACATGGAGTTGTTGGTTTTTGGTCATGCCGGGGCGCGGGTGCTGATTTTCCCCACTTCGATGGGCCGTTATTATGAGTGGGAAGACCGCGGCATGATGGGTGTAGTACAAGATGAATTGGATAACGGCCGTCTACAAATCTACTGCGTGGACAGTGTAGACGCAGAAAGCTGGTACGCCAGATGGAAACACCCCGGTGCGCGTGTGTGGCGGCACATCCAGTATGAGCAATATTTACTGCGCGAAGTTCTGCCCCTGAGCCAGCAAAAAAACCAAAACCCCTTTCTGATCACCGTCGGGGCCAGCTTTGGCGCTTACCACGCCGTTAACTTCGCCCTGCGTTATCCACATCTCGTTGGGCGCGCCATCGGCATGAGCGGCATCTACGACATTTCGCGCTGGCTGGATGGCTACCACGACGAAAACGTCTATTTCCAGAATCCGGTGGAATACGTTGGCAACGAAGGTGATCCGGGGCGGCTTCAGGCGCTAAGAAACCTGGACATCATTCTGGCCGTCGGCAACGGCGACAGTTTGTATGGCAATAACACCTATTTTTCCGGGTTGTTATGGCGGCAGGGCATTGGCAATGCTTTGCGAGTTTGGGATGGCTGGTCGCACGATTGGCCTTATTGGATGCGTATGCTGCGGATGTATGTGAGTGGGCATGATTGAGTTGGCAGTTGGTAGTGGAACACGGAAAACGGAACACGGATTACGGATGACGTAACCCAGGTGAACGACAAGAAAAAGGAGGCGGTTGGC
>CALFEW010000905.1 GCA_937958365.1 uncultured Chloroflexota bacterium
GCCTTAGCCTGTCCCACCCCAAATGCGCCATACTACGTCATGAAGGCCCGGTCAAAATGATACTTGATCCGGCGATTATCCGCTTAACGGCTAAGCGATTGTTCATGTGCCGGGTTGACTTAGACGGCCGTTAACATACGCCGCCCAGGTCGCCAGCAACTCTTCGTTTGTCCGATCCGGTCCGGCCAGTTCGTGCAGCCAGTCGCCAAAATTGGGCGGCGGGTCGTCGGCCAATGAATAGATCAGGGATACGGCCGTTTGCCCCCACACGTCCTGGGCCATTGCCACAATTGCCACCGCCAGCCAGGAATCAGCCGCCTCTGTCAGCGCCCAAAGATGCGCGCCCTCGGTCAGGCTGGCATTGCTCTGCCACAATACGTCAAACTGCACGGCCGTCAACGTCTCTGGCTGCAAACTGAGCTGGCGCAGCAGTTCACTGAGGACCGCCTGATAAAACACCGCCTGCTCGCAGCAGCGCCATTCCACAATGTCGGTGATCGCCGAGGCCAAAACCAGAGAAGCATAGCCGCGAAACAACGCCTGATACCCACTCTCCGTCTGCGGAATACCGACCAGGGTTGGCGTGGGCAGCGTTAAAGCAGCAGGTGAATTTGCCAGCACGGCCGGTAAATTCGCCCCGGCCAGCGTCCCTGGTTCAGTGGACAGCATCAGGGAGACCGCAAAGTCATTGGGGCAGGAGAAGTTGGGCAGTTGGCTGCACATCTGGCCCAGTTTATCATCCAGGTTGAGGAACAGCCGCCTGGCCAGATCGGCGTCTCGCGTTGGGTACTGGACGGAGAGGTATTGGCCGGAAACGGTGCGCGAGTCACCCCAGAAGTCCGCGTCTGGCGGAGCCAGCAGCCAACGATTGTCGCCGGATCGGTAAACGGCCGTTTGCGTCAAAACCACCGTTTCTGTCACGCCATTGCCTACGTCAATGGCATAGGCCACCGCTTTCGACACCTCGGCGCTCTGCAAATCCGGCGCAAACGTCATCGTGGGCGAGGCGGGCGGTTGGTTTTCCAGCCAGGTCAGGCCCAGACCGTCGCGTTGGTAAACGCCGCCGTTTGCCGCCATTTGGGTAACGGCCGTTGCCCAGGCATTGTCGCGCCCGGACAAAAAGCTGGCGACGACTTCACCATCACCACGCACCGCCGCTGCCTCGATGACTGTGTAGCTGGCCAACACTTCGGCTTCCAGTTCGCCGGTCACGCTTTCCAGTCGTTGTTGCAGGGCGCGGGTGAGAACGGCCGTGACCAACAACAACAGTACCACACCGGCCACCGCCCACCACCAGCGCCGCCATTGAGGCGGCTTATCGGGCGGCGGCGAGACAGGATCATCCCACCCAGCCTTATCTTCGGTCTGCCAGTCAAAGCTCATAACGCACAAAAGATTGAATACCAGAAAGAAGATTGAAGATTAACGATTCGCGGGCCATCTGTCTTTAATCTTCAATCTTCAATCTTTTCTTCTCACTCGCCATACAAAAACCGATAAATCGCCTGCCCTACATAAATGCGTTCAATGTAAATTCGTGTTTCGGCGAAATCCACCGTTTCTTTAAATACGTCAATGTCCGCGCCGGCGGTCTCATACCAGCGGGCGGCGTTGCCCGGTCCGGCGTTATAGGCGGCCAACGCTGCGTGGGCCTGGCGGTCAAAAGCGTCTAACTGTTGATCCAGGTAATAAGCGCCAAAGGCCAGTCCTACGTAAGGTTTGTAGAGGTCGTCGTTCACAAAATTGGGCCAGTTCAGCCGTTGGGCAATATACGCGCCGGTGTCCGGGATAACCTGGCTGAGGCCCTGAGCGGCAGCGCCGGAGCGGGCAAAGCTCTCATAGAGGCTCTCCTGCCGGATCAGGGCAAATTGCAGCAGCGGATCGTAGCCATAAGCGGCGGCCAACTCCAGGACGTGGTTGGCGTAATAAACCGGGTAGGAAAGCCGGCCGATAAACTTAGGCGCATCAAAGACGGAGATGTTGGCCTGGGCCAGAATGGACGTTGCGGCCAGAATGGACGAACGATAAAGACCCAAATCGCGGAAGTACAACGCCAGTTGGTAGCTGTACAGCGGGTTATCGGCCATTTCCAGGCGCAAATGTTCCAATTCCCGCTTGGCCGATTCCCACAGGCCAATCTGCCACAATTTTTCGCCGAGGATCAGGCGCTGGTCATAGGCCAGTTCCGGGGCCAGCGTGCGGACTACCGTCCCGGCTTCCAGGCCCAGATAGCCGCGCAGCCAGGCTTCGGCCTCTTCCTGGGCGGCCGGATTATCGTCGGGCGGGATGGTGAATTGGGTGGGCGCGGCGAAGGGCGGGGTGTCTGTGGCGAAGTCGTGGGCGCGCACTGCGCCATAAATTGGCAGGGTGGAAGCGGCGGCCCGGCTGCGAACGTCGTTGTAAAGCTGGGCGAAATTGGTGGTCGGGGTGATGGTTTGTGAAGGTGGGGTGACGGTGGGCACGGCCCCAGGTTCCGGCGTGGGCAAGATCACGGCCGTTGCCCGTTCCCCACTTTCCTCCGCCGCCATCAATTCCGGCAAAGTCCGAAT
>CALFEW010000906.1 GCA_937958365.1 uncultured Chloroflexota bacterium
CGCCGCCGCGTCAAAATCACCCTGGAAGACGGACAATCGGGCAAAGATGGCCTGCTCGGTGGGGGTGAGCAGCTGCCAGGAATGGTCGAAAACGGCCGTCAGGCTGCGATGTCTGGGCGGCACGTTACGCAGCGTGGTAGACAAAAAGGCCACGTCGGCCTGAATTTGCGCCGCAATTTGCGGGCAGTCAAAGTCGCGCACCCAGGCGGCGGCCAGTTCAATGCCCAACGGCTGCCCGTCCAACAGGCGGCACACCTGGGCCATCGCCCGGTAATCTTCGGGCGTGGGCGCGAAGTCGTGCCGCAGCCGGGCGGCGTGCTGCCGGAACAGGCGGATGGCGCTGTGCGCCTCCCAATCTGCGGTCGCGTCGGTCGCCGGGTAATCCAGCCCACCCAGGTCGAATACCCACTCTTCCTGGAGTTGCAGCCGGGTGCGACTGGTGACGAACAGCTTCACCAGCGGCGCTTCTTGCAGGATGGTCAACAGCACGTCCACGCCATCCAGCGGCCCCAGGTGTGGGCCAAAAAGATGCTCGAAATTGTCCAGCGCCAGCAGCATTTCTTGTGGCTTCAGGAAGGCGATGAGTTGGGCCAGGGGATCGGTCGGGCCTTGAAAGTGCAGGCCGCACGCTTCGGCAACGGCCGTTGGCAGCAGCGCCGGTCCCGCCAACCCGGCCAGCGGCACGTAACAGACGCCGTTCAGGAACCGACCCGGCTGCGTGTCGGTCAGCCGTTCCAGGACGGCCAGCGCCAGCCGCGTTTTGCCCATGCCGCCCGGCCCCAACAGCGTCAGCAGCCGGCACTGTGGCGACGACAATCGCCGCGCCAATTCCGCCAATTCCCGGCCACGACCCACAAACGGCGTTGCTTGCGGCGGAAAATCAGGCAGCGGCCTACTCCGCGCCGCTCGAATACGCGCCACCAACATTTCGGTTTCCGGTCCCGGAGCGACGCCCAATTCGTCGGCCAGCAGTTGGCAGTAGCTTTTGTAATGACTGAGCGCGGCGTTGATCTGTCCGGCCCTGGCCAGCAGCAGGATTTTGTCGCGGTGGGCGTGTTCGCTCAGGTTGTCCAGGGCCAGCAGTTGCTCTACATGGCGCAGCCCGGTGGTGGTGTCGCTGCCCGCCAGGGCTTCGTCCACCAACTGCCGCAGGGCGACGATGGCCTTGCGCTGCAAGCGCTCGCGCTCCAGCAAGACCCACTCCTCAAACCCCCGGCTCTCGCGCACGTAAAACCCGGCCAGAAAATCGCCCCGGTAAAGGGCGATGGCCTGCTGGAGAGATTGGAGATTGGCGATTGGCAAGCGCGCAATCTCCAATCTCCAATCGCCAGTCGCCAATAACCCATTAAATTCCGCCACATCCAGCCAGTAATCGCTGGCGTGGTTGAAGGCGACGGTGTGGCGGGTGATGACCAGATAGGGGGCGAGTTGGGCGCGCATCCCGGAGAGCAGGGAGCGCAGGTTGGCTAACGCCTGCTGCGGGTCGCGGTCTTCCCAGAGCAGTTCGGCGAGGGTTTCGCGGGCGAACGGCCGTTCCTGACACACCAGATAGGCCAGCAGCGCTTCAGCTTTGCGCGTCCCCAGGTCGGTGAGGGGACGGCCGTTTTGTTCAATCAGTAAAGTTCCCAACAGGGAAATGCGCAGACTTTTGTCCATGTCTTTGCCGCGTCGTCGTTGTTTTGGATCGATTTCTGATCGTTTGCTTTTTAGACTGTCCCATTATAGCGGAAATCGGGCCTGACAGGTTTGACAAACGGGTCAGGTCGGGATGTGAAAGGCTGGCATGACAAACGAACCCACTTCATCCGCATCGGCCAATTATCTGGCCTATATGCTGCGCTTCTGGCGTGAGGAGGCAAACGCGCCCTGGCGGGCCGCCATCCAAGACCCGCACACCGACGAAAAGCGCAATTTCGCCACGCCAGAGCAGTTGTGGCTTTTTTTACAGGAAAAACTCGATCTGCCCATCAGCGATAACCCCATCCCCTGACCGAACAATGATCACAAGATAACGCAACGGAGTATCTTCATAAGGAGCAAAACCCCATGAGCCAAAAAAGCCCCGCGTACCGGATCGTTTCCCTGGTAGTTTGTCTGGGATTGTTGATGCAATCATTTTTGCCGATATTTAGTCTGGCGTCGGTTGCGCCCGTGCAGGCGCAAACGGCCGTTCCCACTATCCCCAATGAGCCAGAAGGGGTAACGGCCGTCAACGCCACCGACCCCGCCGTCCTCCACCCCCTCACCCTGTCGCGGGCGCAGTCTACCTATCAGGCGGGGGGAACGGCCGTCATCACCTACACCCTGCGCAACACCCTCGCCCCCACCATCCGCCCCGAAGCCGCGCCCGGCGCCACCATCACCGATACCCTGGCCGCCATCAGCGCCACCGACTTCGCCGCCGACCCCAACACCGTGCGCGGCGCGCATCTCGCTCTCCAACTCACTCACCCCCAGACCGGCTTCGTCGCCGCCAACCGCCCCGCCGACCAGAGCGGCAGCAGTCTCGCCTTCAATTTAGGCGACGTGCCACCCCTCGGCGCGGCCAGCCTGGTCATCACCCTCACGCTGCCCGCCTCGGCGGCCGATTTTGTGGAGTTGGATTCTGGCGCGGCGGCGTATGGCAGTTGGCGCGGCATTGGCGTCAGCGCCGTCACCGGCCCCATCCGCCTGGCCCCCAATGGCTTCGCCCAGTGGCTCGTCTGCACCCCGGACGCCAACTGCGCCGATGACTACATCAGCCGCAAAGCCGCCGAACTGGGCCACGACCCGCTCGCCATCTTTGAATTTGTGCGCGGCCTGGGTTACGAAAGCTACAGCGGCAGTCTGCGCGGCGCGCGCGGCGCGCTGTGGAGCGAAGCCGGCAACGGCATAGACCAGGCCAGCCTGCTCATCGCCCTGCTGCGGGCCAGCGGCGTGCCCGCCGCCTACCGCCTGGGCAGCCTCAGCCAGGCCCACGCCCAGACGCTCATCGCCAGCATGTTTCCGGCCACGCCTGCCGCCAGCGGCCTCATCCTGCCCGACAGCGTCACCGCCGACCCGGCCAACGACCCCATTTTGCTGGCCGAAACGCAAAGCCACGCCTGGGCCGAAGCCTATCTGCCCGGCAGCGGTTGGACGGCGCTTGACCCATCCTTCGCCGCCGCCCAACCCGGCGACGTGTTTGGCGTTGCCAGCGGCGGCCAGATCGCCGAACTGCCGGACAGCCTGCGCCACAAAGTGACGGCCAATCTCGTCGTGGAAAAATACAGCGCCTTTCCCGTGGGCGGCACAAATTTGTACACGATTGAACCGTTAACGGCCGTTTTCAACACCGTCGAACTGGCCGGAGAACCCCTCGTCTTTGCCCATCTGGTCGAAACGGTGGACTCCGGCGGCATGGTCTTCGCCAGCGCCCAACACACCTACACCCCCTACTTCATCGCCGGGGCCGCGGAAACGCTGGTGGAAGGCGAAGCGTTTGGCGAACTCATCAGCAACTTCCCCTTCGGCCAGGATTTTGTCGTCGCCGAATGGCTCGATTTCACCCTCTCCGGCCCCGGCCAAACCGAGACAACCTACCGCCGCGAGTTGTTCGATGACATCGGCTACGCCGCCCGCGTCGGCGGCGGGCTGGTGGGCGATCTGGCCCGCGACACCACCGCCCGCCTCAGCTTGATGTCTTCCTGGACCACGTTGGTGGCCGCCTATGCTGTGCCGCCCGAAGCGATCAACGACGCTTACCAGGAAATGGTCGCCCTGTCGTTAGACGGCATCGCCGCTAACGAAGCCATCACCGGCCTGGAAGACACCCCCAACCCCTCGCCGGAGCAGACGGAAATCGCGCAAGCGGCCGTCGTCACTTTTGGCAAAATTGCCCGCCTGGGGCAGCGCCTGCACCTGCTCAAATTCGCCGCCGCTTCTGACCAGGCCCACGACTATGCAGGCGACGCCTTCCTTGTCAAAGCTTACCCTGACTCGCCGCGCCTCTTTACCGTTGGCTGGGAGCGCAACGATCTGGAACAGACGGAAAGCATCAGCTTCGATTTGCTGCGCAACAAAATTCGCGCCGTCACCTACCCCGGCCAGACCGAGGTTGGCGCGGAAGCGTTTCTTTTCTGGCGGGCGCTGTTGGACATGGGCATCGAATACGAAGTGCTGCAAGAGATTGCCCCCGCGCCGCTGAGCAGCGTTGGCGCGGTCTTCGATGCGGCAACCGCCGCCGACATTCCCCTGGAGCGTTTCACCTTCGGCACGCTGGATGAACTGGCCGCCCTGCCCATCTCCGACCAGGCCAAAGCGCGCATCACCACGGCCCTGACGGACAACCCTAACCAATACATCATCGTCCCGGCAGAAATGGTGCTGCTGCCCGGTGCGACCGAACCGACCATCGGCTGGCTGCAAATTGACAACGAGACGCTGGAAGTGATTGACACCATGGAAAACGGCCAGCACATGGCCGCCACCCAATACGCTGTCCTGGCCAAATTCTCGCAAAAAATCGCCAGTTTTCTGGGTGGCTTTGCGGCCGGCTTCTTTGCCCACACCATGGGCTTTTGGATTGGCTTCTTCGGCCAAATGCCCCTGGGCAACCAGGACATTGGCGCGGTGATGGCGGCCTCGAAAGCGTCGGCCGCGCAGTGGGGCGAGAGCGCCAATCAGGCGTGCAACAAAAAGTCGGACAAAAAGTGGTGCAAGCAGGGCGTTAGCGCGGGCAATGCCCTGGGCGCGGCGATTTTGGCCCAGGCCGACCCGCCGCTGCAAGAGACGCTCTTTGTGCTGCCCCAGGACGAACCGGTGACGAATGCGGAAACGGCCGTCACCCTCACCCAACCCGCCACCCTCTCCGGCCAGACCGTCGCCGCCACCCTCACGACGAGCGAAATGGGCGTTGTCGGGTCTGCCAGCCATAACTGGACGGCCGTTGGCCTGAACAGCTTCACCTTCGATACCCTCAGCGTGGCTTCGGCCAGTCTGTACCGGAATGGGACATTGGTGGGCAGCGGGGCGGTAACGGCCGTGCCCACCAACCCGGCCACTCTCGCCAGCGCCCAAACCACCAGCGGCGTCAGCGTCAGCGGCACAGCCGATGGGCGGCTGGCGCTGCACGCACCCGCGCAGAGCAGTCTGGGCGGCGGCAGCCAGTTCGAGGCGTTCAACTTCACTGTGGACGCGGCGGCCAACTACACCCTGGCCCTGGACAACGCCACCGCTACCCTCAACGGAACCACCTACAGCGGCGATCT
The DNA here is from genome assembly GCA_937958365.1 of uncultured Chloroflexota bacterium. GTDB lineage: Bacteria > Chloroflexota > Anaerolineae > Promineifilales > Promineifilaceae > Leptovillus. The sequence continues at coordinate 5,229 of CALFEW010000906.1, forward strand.
GGCAATTGTCACCAGCGCCCCGGCGCAGTTGAGCGGCGCAGGGGCCACGGCCGTACCCAATTTCGCCAGTTCTGCCCGCTTCACCCCGGCGGGCGGCGGTTTCACCCTCGGCGCGGGCAGTGGGACTTTGACGGTGGGCGGCACGGCCGTTTCCCCGGCCAATGGTTTTGCGCTCGGCAACGTGACCAATCAAGCCACCATCGCCCCCTCCGGGGCAAACGACAGCTTCAGCTTCAACGGCGCGGCCCACTTCTTCCGCGTCAGCCTCAGCAGCGCCGCCTCCACCACCCCGGCGGACACGGCCACCAGCTTCACCGCCAGCGTGCAGGCCAACTTTACAGACAGCTACACCCTCACCGTCCACGCCCCGCTGGGCTGGGACGTGACGGCCACCGCCGCCGGTCTCATCACCGCGCAGCCGCCGGTCGGCGCAGCGGCGGGCGAGTACACCCTCGTCGTGGCGGCGCAGTCGGCCGATTACCCCGACCTGTTTGCCACGGCGCGGCATGTGGTGACGGTGACGGCCGTTGACGGCGTAACCGTCAGCGTGGAACCCGACCCGACCATCACTGTGCCCTGGGGGCCGGCCTATGACGTGATTAACTTCGATACGGCCGTGGGCCGCCTGCAACTGCCCAACGCCGCCTTCATTGCCAACGTGCAAAACACCTCCTCGGTGGCCCGCACCTTCAACCTCAGCGTCTCCGGCTTGCCGGGTGGCTGGACGATTTTCGGCGGGCAGCCGGGCAGCAGCGCCCTACAACTGCCGCTGGCGGCCGGCGAAACAGTGCGTCTGGGCCTCTACATCTCGCCGACGGTGAGTTTGCCGCCGGCGGGCAGCGCCTTCCCGTTCAACGTCACGGCCACGGCCGCCGACAATGGCGCGGTGAGTGACGTGGGCAGCGGCCTCTTCACCATGCCCGTCATCCCCTACCCGGCCGTCACCCTGGACGCGACCGATTTGTACGTGACGGCCAACAGCAGCACGGCCGTTCACCTGACTGTCACCAACATCGGCAACACCCCCGCCAGCTTCGATTTGCTCTCTACCCTGCCCCACGCCGACTGGTCAACCACCAATCTTCAATCTTCAATCTTCCTGAACCCTGGCGCGTCCGCCACCCAGCCTATCACCATCACCGTTACCGATGGCGATCCGGGCGTGGATTACCCGGTGGCCTTTGGCGCAGCCGCGCCGACGCTGCCCTATACGCCGACAACGGCCGTTAACGTCTACATCGTCAGCGCCCTCACCTTGCCCATCTACCAGGCCGCGTCGTGCAGCCTGGATAGCGACGCGCTGGCGGCGGCCATCACCGGACTGGCGCTGGCGGTCGAAGAATTAACCGCTTCGTGCAGCAGTGGCGACTGCGACCTGGCGCTGCGCGATGCGGTGGTGGCGGCGGCGCAAAATGTGGCCGTCTACGCCCCGGCTGCTTCGCCGCTGGCCGACACGACGGCGCTGCAAACCATCGCCGCCGACCTGGCG
>CALFEW010000907.1 GCA_937958365.1 uncultured Chloroflexota bacterium
AAATTGCTCAGAAATCCATTATTCTTCTCAAAAATGAAGGGGATTTACTGCCCCTGTCCAAAACCTTAAACAAGATTGCCGTGATTGGACCGCAGGCCAATTCGACCCGCCATCTGGTAGGGGACTATGCTTACATTTGCCACATCGAGAGTCTGATGGCTGACCGGGGGAACGCGCTGGGGGGCATGTCTATGCCCGTTCCAGAAAAAATGGAAGTTGACACGGCCTTTGTGCAAATGAACACGATCTTGCACGCTTTGGGTGAAAAGGTATCGGCAGAAACGGAGTTGATTTTTGCGCCGGGGTGCGAGGTATTAGGAGAGGACACGTCAGGTTTTGACGAGGCCATCGTGGCCGCTGCGCAAGCAGATGTTGCCCTGGTGATGTTGGGAGGTAAATCGGGGCTGACGGATGATTGTACCTGCGGCGAGGCACGGGATCGCTCCGATTTGAACTTGACGGGGGTACAGCAAGCGTTGTTAGAGGCCGTGGCGGCGACGGGCACGCCGGTTGTATTGGTTTTGGTTAACGGCCGTCCCCTCTCCATAATGTGGGCGGCAGACAATATCCCCGCCATCGTTGAAGCGTGGCTGCCCGGCGAAGAAGGGGCCGAAGCCGTCGCCGACGTGCTGTTTGGCGACTTTAACCCTGGTGGCAAGCTGCCCATCACCGTGCCGCGCCATGTGGGGCAGGTGCCCATTTATTACAATCATAAGCCGTCGGGCGGTAAATCCCACTGGAAAACGACCTATGTCGATCTGAGCAATAAACCACTGTGGCCCTTTGGCTTTGGGCTGAGTTATACCCAGTTTGAACTACGCGACTTGCACGTGAACAAACTGGCGGCGGCGGCTGGAGAAGCGGTACAAATTAGCCTGACGGTTGCCAATGTCGGGGAATATGATGGTGACGAAGTCGTGCAGTTGTATGTGCGGGATAAGGTAGCCAGTGTGACCCGACCCATCAAAGAGTTGAAAGGGTTCAAGCGGGTGTCTGTGGCGGCTGGAGCATGCCAGACGGTTACATTCACCTTGTTTGTTAATCAATTGGGCTTTTACAACCTTGCCATGGAGTATGTTGTTGAACCTGGTACGATTGAAGTGATGATTGGCAAATCGTCCGAGGATATTCAACTGCGATCCCAATTCGAGATTATCGGCGATGTTACCGAGATTTCACAGGCGCGGGTCTATTTTAGCGAAGCTCAGATTGCCTGACAGCGCGTATCTTGAATAACAACCACTGGCGTTATAATGGGTATTCTGTGACGGCCGTTGCTGCCCAAAGCCGCGTGACGTGGTGCTGGAGCCAGGGAAGGGTTTTAGTTGAGGGAACGGCCGTACGCATATAACAGCGAAGAAAGTCAGAGGAGAGGCTGGATGACCATTGATAGTCTGGCTGTTCGACTATCAAACTACCAGACTAAAGGGCTAACAACATGTACATCGGCATAGATTCTTCGACGACGGCGACAAAGGCGATTTTGATTGATGCGGCGGGTACGACCGTTCGCGTGGCGGCCTCGGAATATACGTATGAAACGCCCCGGCCACTGTGGAGCGAACAAGACCCGGCACTGTGGTGGACGGCAACTGTCAACAGCATCCGGCAGGTGATGGCCGAAAGTGGCGTGTCGCCGCAGGAAATCAAAGGGATTGGTCTGACAGGACAAATGCACGGCCTCGTGCTGCTGGATAAACAGGGCCAGGTGCTACGCCCGGCGATTTTGTGGAACGACCAGCGAACGGCCGTGCAGTGTGATGACATCCGCAACCGGTTGGGCAAGGCAAAACTGATCCAAATTACCGGCAACGATGCCCTTACCGGGTTTACGGCCCCTAAGATACTGTGGGTACAGCAAAAAGAGCCGGAAATTTACGCGCAAATCGCCCATATTTTGCTGCCGAAAGATTATGTGCGCTTCAAATTGACGGGCGATTATGCAGTGGACAAAGCGGACGGAGCGGGCACCATTCTGTTTGACCTGGAAAAACGGGATTGGTCGCCGGAAATGTTGGCGGCATTGGCTATTGATCCCGCCTGGCTGCCACCAACGTATGAGGGAACGGCCGTTACCGGCGTGCTCTCATCTGCGGCCGCAGAAGCGACGGGCTTGCCGGCCGGTATTCCGGTAGTTGGCGGGGGCGGTGACCAGGCGGCGAATGCTGTGGGCACCGGAGCCGTCGTGGAGGGCATTGTGGCGCTAAGCTTGGGCACGTCGGGCGTGGTGTTTGCCACCACCGACACGCCCGCCATTGAACCGGACGGCCGTTTACATGCTTTTTGCCATGCCGTACCCGATAAATGGCACTTCATGGGAGTCATGCTGTCGGCGGCAGGCAGTTTGCGTTGGTTCCGCGATACGCTGGTTCCCGGTGTAGCGTTTGGTGATCTGGTAGAAAGGGCAGCGCCTATCAGCGCCGGTAGTGATGGTTTGTTTTTCTTGCCTTACCTGACCGGTGAACGCACGCCCCATCCTGATCCCTTGGCTCGCGGCGCGTTTGTCGGGCTGACTGTGCGCCACACTCGTGACCATATGACGCGGGCTGTGTTGGAAGGCGTAGCTTTTGGTCTGCGTGACAGCTTCGAGTTGATGAAAAACGCGGGTATTGCCGACATCCGGCAAGTCCGCATTTCGGGCGGCGGGGCAAAAAGCCCACTCTGGCGGCAGATTTTAGCGGATGTGTTTGATGCGGAACTGGTGACGGTCAACACGATGGAAGGCGCGGCTTACGGGGCAGCACTTCTGGCCGCCGTCGGCACTGGTTTGTTCGATTCAGTGGCAGCGGCTTGCCAGCAGTTTATACGTGTAACTGAGTGTACGGGTCCGGGAAAGGAAACGGCCGTATACAACCAGGCCTATTACCTATACCGCCAGCTTTATCCTGCCCTTAAACCAACATTTGATGCAGTACGGCCGTTGGAACCGGGTTGAAAGGAATGACCTTACCCTCTTAAACCTCAGATGAATCAATGAGGTTCTTTGACACCCCAATCAGGCGATTGACATCGTAACCCGGACTTGACAGGCTGATGAGAAAGGCAGGCTCACTTCAGAAACCCCCCATCGCTGGCCTTGAATGATAATTGCCGTTACAGTTGGGGTATGATGATGCGAATCACGTTGCCGCGACCCGGCGACGGCCGGAACAAGGGTCGTTTGCATGAATGACTTTTCCGTACGCGCCATGCTGCAACAGTTACCCTATTTTGCGCAGGTGAATGAGGCGGCGTTAAGCGAGTTGGCCCAACAGGCAGTGCGCTGCACGTTCACGGCCAACGAGATGATCTTTTTGGAGGGTGAATCATCGGCCGGACTGTGGATTTTGCAAAACGGCCGTGTGAAAGCCTACAAACTCTCCCCCGACGGCCAGGAATACGTCATGAACTTCTTCGCCCCCGGCAGCACGTTCAACGACCTGGCGGCGTTAGACGGCGCTAAAAACCCGGTCAGCACCATGGCTGTGACCGACGTGATCGCCTGGACCATCCCTTCGGCCGTGTTTGTCGCTGCCTTGCAAAACGACCACGAGATGTGCCGCGCCGTGCTGCAAGGGCTGGTTGGGCGTGTACGCCACCTGGTAGGGCGCGTCGAGGACCTGGCCTTGCGCCCAGTCACGGCGCGTCTGGCCCGTTTCCTCTTGCAACAAGTCGAAAACCCCACGTTAGACGATCCGGCCATTACCCGCGCCCTGATCGCCCAACACCTGGCCACCACCCCTGAATCCATCAGCCGCTCGCTGCGCTTGCTGGAAGAGGCCGGCGCCATCCGCTTTGATCGCCATCACATCATTGTCATCAGCCCCAGCGTCCTCGAACAACAAGCCCGGCTTTAATTCAACTTGATTTAGATCAAGGCCACTTTCCCCGTTTACGCCTAGACTGGGTGGATACGTTCGGGTTTGCATCTTCCATGCGTTGCTGCCTGACCCGACGATTGACCCAATCTAACGCTCGAATTTGGAGGAAAGATGGCTCATCAACCCAACCCATTTGCAGAATTACCCTGGGATAAGCGGCCCATGACAACCCGTGATCTGGCGTTTGTCCTCGGCTTTCTTTTGTTGCTCATTACTTCCGGGGTTTTGCTGGCGGCTTACCTGGTGAGTGAAGCCCAGGTAGAACCGGTACTGGCCCAGGAAGCGATTGCTCACAGCGCCGACACCGATGCCCACATGCCCACTACGGCCGTAGCCACCGGTGACGTGGTCGAATACACCATACGCACCGCGCTCGGCGGGAACCCGGCCATGTCTTTTCTGGGCGTTGGTGGCAGCATTGATGGCGTGGTCAACCCGGAGCTAATCGCCAACGTGGGCGATACCGTGCGCCTGACGGTTATAAACAGCGACCCGGTACTCCACGACATGAAGATTGATGAATTTGGCGTCTATACCGGCCAACTCACGCAGGCTGAAGAAACGGTCACGCTTGAATTTGTCGTCACCTCGCCCGGTATGTTCAACTATTACTGCACAGTTCCCGGTCATCGGGAAATAGGCATGGAAGGCGTTCTGCGCGTCGAAGGCGCTGTGGCGGCCGGAGAGGCGGCCGCCATGAACACCTCGCTGGCCGATACCGGGCACACCATGATGACGGCCGTCGCCCCACCACCACCCGCTATAGCCGACGCCGTTTCCATTGTGCGTCACCCCACCGACCTGCCAGCGCCGATTACGGCCGTTGGCCCGCAGCATCACGTGGTAGAGCTGACGGCCGTGGAAGTAGATGGCATCCTGGCCGACGGCACGACCTTTCGCTACATGACGTTCAACGGACAAGTCCCCGGCCCCATGCTGCGGATGCGCGTCGGCGACACCATGGAAGTGCGCCTGCACAACGAAATCGAGAGTTTGCTGCCCCACAACATTGACCTCCACGCCGTCACCGGCCCCGGTGGCGGCGCGGAATTTACGCAAACGCTGGCCGGTGAAACCTCCGCCTTTGAATTCAAAGCGTTACAGCCGGGTTTGTACGTCTATCACTGCGCCACAGCCAGCATCGGCCACCACATTTCCAGCGGCATGTATGGGCTGATTTTGGTGGAGCCGGAAGAAGGGCTGCCGCCCGTGGACCATGAATTTTACGTGATGCAGGGCGAGATCTATACCAACCATCCCTTCGGCACGAAAGGGCATCTGGAATTTAGCCATCAGCGGATGCTGGACGAAACGGCCGATTATTACGTCTTCAACGGCTCGGCCGGCGCCCTGACCCTGGATGAAAATGCGCTGCGGGCCGAGGTGGGTGATACGGTGCGCATTTACTTCGGCGTTGGCGGCCCGAACGCCATCTCCTCTTTTCACGTCATCGGCGAAATCTTCGACCGGGTATACGACCAGGCATCCCTGACCTCG
>CALFEW010000908.1 GCA_937958365.1 uncultured Chloroflexota bacterium
AGCGATTTCCAACAAATCAGCCCCTACATCCACGAAATACCGGCCACCTTTCGCGCCGACATGCGCGTGCCGGCGCGCTTTTACGCCGACGGCGAACTGCTGGAAGCCGCTCTGGGGGATAAAAGTCTCGACCAGCTTGTCAACACCGCCACGCTGCCCGGCATCGTCAAATACGCCCTGGCCATGCCCGACATTCACCAGGGGTACGGCTTCCCCATCGGCGGCGTCATCGCCACCCAACTGCCCGATGGCGTCATCTCCCCCGGCGGCGTAGGCTACGACATCAACTGCGGCGTGCGCCTGCTGGCGACCCATTTGCACCGCGACGAGGTCGCGCCGCACCTGGACCTTCTGGCTTCGGCGCTGCAAGCCAACTGCCCCAGCGGCGTCGGCCAGGGCGGCAGCGTGCGCCTGAAGCGTCAGGACCTGGACCGCTTGGTAGTCCAGGGCGCAGATTGGGCGCTGAAGAATGGCTATGCGACAAAAATGGACCTGGAACGCACGGAGGAAAACGGCCGTCTGCCCCACGCCGACGCCAGCAAAGTCAGCGAACGGGCCAAAACGCGCGGTCTGGACCAGATCGGCACGCTGGGGGCAGGCAACCACTTCATCGAAGTAGACGTGGTGGACGAGATTTTTTACGACGAGGCGGCGCAGCGCATGGGCCTTTTCCCCGGCCAGATTGTGGTGCAAATCCACTGCGGTTCACGCGGTTTCGGCCATCAAATCTGCACCGATTATGTCAAACGGTTCCAGCAATCGGTGCAGCGCTATGGCATCAAACTGCCAGATCGGGAACTGGTTTGCGCGCCGCTGAGCAGCCCGGAAGGGCAAGATTACCTGGCGGCGATGCACGCGGCAGCCAATTACGCCTTCGTCAACCGCCAGGTCCTCACCCACCTGATCCGGCAAAGTTTTGAACATGTCCTGGCCGGAACCGGCCTGCGTTCCACCGTCTACCAGATTTACGACATCGCCCACAACATGGCAAAAATCGAGGAGCATGAGGTAGACGGCCGTAAACTCACTTTATGCGTTCACCGCAAGGGGGCCACCCGCGCCTTCGGTCCCGGCTCGCCTGTTTTGCCAGACGCCTACCGCGACATCGGCCAGCCAGTGCTGGTTCCCGGCTCGATGGGCACGGCCAGTTGGGTGCTGGTGGGCACAGAAAAGTCCATGTCCCAAAGCTTTGGCTCCACCTGCCACGGCGCAGGGCGCACCATGAGTCGCAGCCAGGCCAAACGCACCATTCGCGGCGATGAACTGCGCCAGGAACTGGAAGCCGAGGGCATCCACGTACGCGCCGGCAGCCTGCCCGGCCTGGCCGAAGAAGCCCCAGCCGCTTACAAAGACGTGGATCAGGTAATCGAAGTAGTGCATGGGGCAGGCATCGCCCGCAAAGTGGCCCGGATCGTGCCGGTGGCCGTAGTAAAAGGATAAAACGAGCAGCGGGGAACAAAGGAACGGAGGGACGTTTTAACAGACACAAACTCTTTGTAAACCAGTCAGACATTTCCGCAGGAGGGTAGTCAGTCGTGAAGATAAGCCAGAGTAACGTGGGGTTATTGCTATTGGGTTTGATTTTGGGCGCCATTGTGACGCTGGGCGGGATGACATTGTTCCAGCGAACCCAACCGGCGCCGATTGTCATTGTGCCGCCGGAACCGACGAGTACACCTGCGCCGACGGCGACGCCGGGGCCGATTCAGGTGTACGTGAACGGCGCTGTGGCGGTGGCGGCCGTTTACACGCTGCCGCCGGACAGCACGGTTGAGCAGGCCATTGAAGCGGCCGGAGGATTTGCCGTGGAGGCCAATACGGCCGTCGTCAATCTGGCCCAACCGCTGTTTCATGGGGCGCAGGTGTACGTGCCCACCATGAGCGAGTTGGCGGCCACGCCGACGGCCGTTGTGAGTGTTGCCCCACGTGGGGGAACGGCCGTGACCATTCTCGACGAATCGGCGGCCGGTTTGATCAACATCAATCAGGCCGGCGTGGCCGAATTAGACGCTTTGCCGGGCATCGGGCCAAGTACCGCCGAAAAAATCATCGAATATCGCAACAGCGCCGGTCAGTTTACGACTATCGAAGAGATCATGAACGTGCCGGGCATTGGCGAAGCCAAGTTCGAGCAGATTAAAGCGTTGATTACGGTTGGGGCAGATTAGGTTGAGTGGGTTGGATTCAGGCCACGAACCAACCCATCAAACAAACCCATTGGGCGCAAACGGCCGTTTTCTGTTATCTTTAAATCACTATGCCACAAGAAAACTGGCTCACGGTCGCGGTGGCGCGAACTGTTCGTATCCCGTTTTGGCTGCTCAGCCGACGGCCGTTTACCCCACCCCAAAAGGCAGTCATCCTGCAACCGTGCTGCGTCAGCCAGGTCATGTTGACGACGCCGTTGTTGGCCGCGTTGAGCAACGCTTATCCACAAACCCGCTTCGATTGGGTGGTCAGCGCCTGGGCCAGACCGGCCATCATCGGCAATCCGCGCCTGACGGAGTTGATTGACGCCGGGTCGGACAATCTGAAGGCGGCCGGCTGGACCGCCATCCGCCAATTGGCCCATCGCTTGCAAGAAGAAGCCTATGATACCTGCATCATCCCCAGCCGCTCCAGCACGCTGGCCCTGCTGGCCTGGGAGGCCAGCATTCCGCAGCGCATCGGCCTGAACGTGAACAGCCGGGGATTTGCCCACACGATCGCGGTTAAACCGCCGGTCGAAGCCTCTCATGCCGCCGAAATCTACCTGTCGCTGGCCGCCAGCATGGGCGTGGACACCGGACCGGCCCATTCCATTGGGATGGAATTTTACCCGCCGGATAATGATCGCACGGCCGTTACCCATCGCCTGGTAGAAGAGTTAGACTGGCTGGGCGACCGGCCACTGGTGATTATTCATCCTGGCGGGGCAAGCAATCCACAGCAAAGCGATCCGGACAAGTTGTGGCCGGCCGAACGATTTGCGCGTCTGGCCAACCACATTGGCCGCCAACATCAGGCGCGCATCCTACTGGTTGGCGCGCAGCAAGACCGGGAAATTGCCAGAGCCATCACCGGGATGACGGCCGTGCCTATTGCGGATTGGACCGGCAGCATCAGCCTGGGCGAACTGGGAGGATTGTGCGAGGTGGCCGATCTGTACATTGGCAACGATACCGGGCCAACCCACGTAGCCGCGGCGGTAGGCTGCGCGACATTGGTAATTTTTGGGCCGAGCAATCCGGCTTATTCACGGCCGTATGGGACGAAGGGGCAAGTTGTGGCGCTGTGGCATGATTGGCAGGTGGAGGGGGAAGCGGGACGGCCGTTTGGTTGGGATGTGGGGGTAGCGGTGGAGGAGGTTGTAACGGCCGTGGACAAGATGTTAAGCCAAAAAATTGAGGTGAAGAAGTAGACCCAGGTTTGTGAATTTGCTTTCAATTGATATTGACAGCCCTCCTGGTTTTTGATACTATCCCATTCGCTCTAGGGGGCGTGGTGTAGTGGTTAACACGTCGGCCTGTCAAGCCGAAGATCGCGGGTTCGATCCCCGTCGCTCCCGT
>CALFEW010000909.1 GCA_937958365.1 uncultured Chloroflexota bacterium
TTGCACCTGGTGGGCGACTGTATGGGCGAACTGATCCAGCTCGGCGTTGCGGTTTTGTAACTCGATGGCCTGGCGTGTTAACTGATTTTTGGCCTGGAGTTGTTCGGTGAGCAGATGCTGCCTCTCGATGGCGTGACGGATGGCGCGGGTGAGGAGTTCGGCGTCAATGTCGCCTTTTAGCAGATAATCTTGCGCGCCTTGCTGCATGGCTTTGACGGTCATTGTTTCATCGTCCAGCCCGCTTAACACCACGATGGGGACGTTTTGCGCGCTGATTTTCATTTTATTGAATGTTTCCATCCCCTGCCCGTCTGGCAGGGAGAGGTCCAATAAGATGATGTCGTAGGCGGTTTGGTTCAACTGAACCAGAGCGCGAGAGATGCGGTCTACGTGGTGAATGACAAAAGCCGCATGAGACGGGGCGACGGCCGTTGGATTATTGAGTAAATAGCGAATGAGGTCGGCGTCTCCCGGATTATCTTCTACGAGCAGAACTGAGATGGTCGGTTCATTCATAAGCTGCCTGGAACAACAAATAGGCGACTGGGCCATTCAGGGCAATTGGACGACGCTCAACCAAAATTGTTCGATCTGTTTGATGACTTTGATGAATTCGTCGAGGTCGGCGGGTTTGGTAATGTAGCAGTTGGCATGATGATTGTAAGTATCCAGGATGTCTTCTTCGGCGCTGGAAGTGGTGAGAATGACGATGGGGATACGTTTGAAGTCGGGATTGTTTTTGAGTTCGGCGAGGACCTGACGGCCGTCTTTTTTCGGCAGGTTCAGGTCTAGCAAAATCATATCGGGGCGGGGCGTGGCGGTGAAACGGCCGTGATTCTTCAAAAAATCGGTCGCTTCTGCGCCATCACGCACCACGTGCAGCGTGGTGCGTATTTTCGTTTCTTTAAACGCTTCCTGAGTCAAACGCACGTCGGCGGGATTGTCTTCTACCAGCAAAATGTCAATCGGTTTATCTGGGTTTCTTCGGGATGTCTTCATGATTCTGTCCTTTACGCCGGGATAGTGAAATAAAACGTGGCCCCCTCTCCTGGCTGAGATTCGACCCAGATACGGCCGTTATGCCGCTCCACAATTTTCTTACAAATCGCCAGACCAATCCCGGTTCCTGGATATTCTTCCAACGTATGCAACCGCTGGAAAATAGCAAAAATACGCTCCGCATATTCCACATTCAGACCGATACCATTATCCTGCACCCAAAAAAGCCATTCTTCCCCTTCTCGCCTGGCGCTTACAAAAATCTCTGGCTGCGCCCCACTAAATTTGATCGCATTGCTGATCAAGTTCTGCCATAACTGGCCTAACTGTAACTCATCGGCCAGCAGCGTGGGCAGCGGATCACAATGAACGACGGCTCCCGCTTCGGCAATCGTCATCTGCATGTTGGTCAGTACCTGCTGTAACACCGCGCTGCAATCCGTTTTGGTAAACGGCCGTCCATACCGCCCCAAACGAGAATAATCCAGCAGGCCATTGATCAGGGCTTTCATCCGCATGGCCCCATCCACAATGTAATGCAAGAACAAATCGGCATCGGCGTCTAACTTGCCTTTATACCGTCGCTCCAACAACTGCACGTAGCTGATGATGATGCGCAAAGGCTCCTGCAAATCATGCGAGGCGACATAGGCAAACTGCGCCAGTTCCGCGTTTTGCTCTTCCAAAGCCTGAGCATGGCGCTTCACTTGCTGGTAAAGACGCGCCTGCTCAATGGCAATAGCCAGAGGCGCAGCCACCTCCCCTACCACCAGGCTGTCTTCCCTGGAGAAAGCGTTGGGCGACGTTCTGGACAAATTCACCGTGCCGATGATCTCTTCGTGGGCAACAAGAGGATAAATCAGGACGGATTTGACGTCGGAGTCAGCCAGAAAGGGGTACGAATTTTGATCAAATGGCAGGTCGTTCAAATTACCAAAAAACGGTCCCTGATGAATACGCTCCAAGATCTCTTTGTTGCTTTCCAGATGGTAATCACCGGTTATCAAAGATGCCTCGTCTCCGCTGGCGGCAGAAAGAATGTTGATGCGTTCCGTCTGATAATCAATAATCGAAAAACTGGCGCGGTGGTAAGGAACCAATGACTTAAGATGTTCAACGGCCGTTCGCGCAATGGTTTCCGGCGACTCGGCCATCAGGATCGCCTGATCAATCTCATGCAGACTTTGTAAGCGTTCCGCATAACGACGCAAAACACTCTGCGCTCGCTTTTGCTCTTCAAACAAATACGCATTTTGAATGGCCGAAGCAATATGGCCGGAGAAAGCGCTGAAAGTAGCGATGTCCAACTGGTCGAAACGATGCGACCGGTCGTCTTGCACATCCAGCACCCCCAACACGCGGTTGCCGGTGATCAGGGGCGTGGCCATTTCGCAGCGCGTGTTTGGCAGCAAGGGGTTGGGCAAAAAATCCGGTTCATTGCTGACGTCGTCCACCAGCACAATGTAACCATCGCGCGCGGCGCGTGCAACCAGGCTGTGCTCTACATCCAGCCGAATGGCATGTTTTTGGGCGCGCAGCTGCTCCCCAACGGGACCGCTCCCGGCCACCATGCGCAGGTTTTTTTCTGATTCATCTAACAAATAGACATGAACGTGATAGAGCTGGAAGCGCTCTTTCAGCAGCGTGACAACTTCGCTTAACAAACGATCCAGGTCCAGAATGGTACTCAGTTGTTTGGAAACGTCGGCGGCCGTGCGCAGTTGGTTGGCAAAACGGGAAATCTGCGCGCCAGATTCTTTATAGATCGCCAGTTCTTCTTCCAGGCTGCGGATGGTTTGGTTTAACACAACAATTTTTTCTGCGTTGGTCGTCTGTGTTCCGGTTTCTATGAGTTGAGTCATGTTTGTATGCCTTTTCAGTTTCACCGGTGGCAGTGGGGCAATGTTTGCCGGTAACTGGTTGGCCGAATGGTCTATTCGGGTGTGTTGGTAAATGCTTCTTTGCCGAATGCATTCTTTATAGGTGGATACATTTTATCATATTATGTGTTATAATCGGCCCTAGAACACATGGTCTATTTTGAGGGCTATTCATATGGCGAGATTGGCAACCCGAACGGCGCGGTTGCGCGAAATTGAATCTTTGTTGTTGTTGGCGGCTGATGGTCTGACCGCGATTGACCTTGCGGACAGTCTGGAAGTGGATCGGCGTACGGTGTACCGTGACGTGGAGTTTTTGTGTGAGCAGGGTGTGCCGGTCTGGCAGGAGAACGGCCGTTTCGGGATCAATCGCACCCGCTATCTGGCCAGTATCCGCCTTACCTTCCAGGAAGCCATCGCCCTGGTGTTGGCCGGGCTGCTGCTGTCGCGCACGGTGGATGATCGCAATCCGCACGTCACGGCCGCTTTGCGTAAACTGGCTTCCACCTTGCCCAATCCCCTCAACAGCCACCTGGAACGCGCCGCCGACCGCGTGCAGCAGCACGAAGATAGCGGCCAGGTCGCTGTGCTGGAAGCCATCGCCGAAGGGTGGGGAAGTGGGCAGCAAGTCAAAATAGGCTATCGCTCGCCGCGCAGCGGCGTGCTGCGCCAGCGCATTATCAGCCCCTACGCCCTGGAACCGACCCCCTCCGGCATTTACGTCATCGGCCACGATAGCTGGTCTAACGAGATTCGCACCTTCAAGCTCGACCGGCTGGAAAGCGCGGTCGTGCTTAAAAAGAAATTCACCATCCCCGACGATTTTGACCTGGAAGCGCGTTTGCTTTCTGGCTGGCGCATCATGGCCGGCGATGAAGTGAATGAAGTGGCTTTGCGTTTTGCCCCGGAAGTGAACACACAGGTGCGCGAACGCCAGTGGCACCCTTCGCAAACGATTGAAACCACGGAGTCTGGCGGCTGCATTTTGCGCGTGCAGGTGGCGGAACCCCTGGAAATGAAGCCCTGGATTCGCAGTTGGGGCGCGCAAGTAGAAGTTTTAGCGCCTGGTTGGCTGCGGGCCGAAATCGCGGCCGAAATGCGCCAGGCCGTCGCCCAATATTTTCCGCATGGCGTGGCTGTACCGGCCGTCTGATTCTCAGATGACGTAACCGGGGGGATTCACGCCTGATTTGGATCCCAAGCCGTTCTATTGGTTCGCGTTTCTCCGTTGTTTTCTGCCGCTCTTTTGTTTTGTTTCGCCCGCCAACGTGATACTATAACCGGGTTGAGTGAATGCACCGCGTGCAGTGGCGAAGAGAAGAGGCGGATAATCCATGACAAATCTAACAATTGCCGTGGGACAGATGGATGTGTCGTTTGGCGATCCTGGGGCAAACCTGGCGCGGGTGACAGATCTGGCTGCCGCCGCCGCCGCGCAGCAGGCCGATTGGCTGGTGTTGCCGGAGTTATGGTCTACAGGCTATGACCTGGCCAATGCCGGGTGTTATGCGACGGCTATTGACCAGGGAATTTTTGCGGAAACGGCCGTACTCGCCCGCACCTATCACCTGCACATCATTGGCTCTTGTTTATCCCGGTTGGGTGAGGGGCAGTTTGGCAATACGGCCGTCTTTTGGGACAACAACGGCCGTGTCCTGGCCGACTACCACAAAATCCACCTCTTCCGCCTGATGAATGAACACCAATATCTCACTGCGGGCGACCGGCTCACGCAGGTCGAGACTGCCTGGGGCAAGGTTGGCCTAAGCATCTGTTATGATCTGCGCTTTCCCGAACTATTCCGCGCTTATGCCCTGGCCGGCGTTCGTCTTGTCGTCCTGCCCGCCGAATGGCCCCATCCTCGCCTGGCTCATTGGCAAACCCTGCTGCGCGCACGCGCCATTGAAAACCAGATGTTCGTCGTCGCCTGCAATCGCGTTGGCCGGTCGGGCAGCGACGAATTTTGCGGCCATTCGGCCATCATTGATCCCTGGGGAGAAACCCTCAGCGAAGGTGGCGAAACGGAAGAACTGCTGGTAGCCACCATTAATCTAACCCAGGTTGACGCCGTTCGCCGTAGTATTCCCGTTTTCTCTGACCGACGTCCACAGCTTTATCAGAATTCAATTTGCTCCTGACAAGGTACAATTTCTGAATGTCTTCTAGCGTATCCGCCTTTATGTCGGACCCCAATCTCAATTCAAAGCAAACGCTAAAAGAATGGCGTGAACGGTTGTTGGATTTGCTTCTGCGAGGCATCCTCGTGTTTTGGGTCGCGGGGTTGATCATTGGGGTGTTTCGGGTTTTTCAAGTAAGCGGCCAGACCCGGCCTATCGTGGCCGGGATGGTCATTGCGTTTTACCTGGCCTGTGCCGTGCTGATGTTAATCATTACCTTTGTGCCGCGCCTGGGATATACGGTTCGGGCTGCCAGTTTCCTGTTACTTGTCTATTTGTTTGGCGCGTCTGATATGCTGATGCGCGGTTTTAGCGGTGACGGCCGTGTGTTTCTCGTCGCTTTTACCGTGTTGACAGCCATATTTTTTGATTTCCGGCGCAGTGGTTATGCCTTGTTCATCGGCATTAGCACGGTGTTGGCCCTGGCGGCGTTGTATACCACCAATGTCTTGAACCTGCCCGTGAATGATCTGGCGGGGCAAACGGATGGATTGGCCTGGTTAGACAGCGTCGCCATTTTTGTTGTGCTTAGCGTGACTCTGGTTATTTCTGTATCCTATTTGATTCGCAGCCTGGACAGCAACGTAGCCCAATTGCGGCGCGAACGGGACTTTGTGGCGACCGTGCTGGATACTTCCGGGGCGTTGGTGGTGGTGTTTACTCCAGACGGCCGTATCGAGCGTGTCAATCGCACCTGTACGGAAATAACCGGCTATCCAGCCAGTGAGATAGTCGGCCAATACGTCTGGGACAGGCTGCTCACCCCAGACGGCGCCGACCTGATCAAAGCTGTCTTCGCCAAACTGCTGGTCGAGCGTCAATCTACCACTTACGAAAGTTACTGGCTTACCCGCGAGGGCGACCGGCGGCTTATCGCCTGGACCAGCGCCGTTTTGTTGACCGACGACGGCCGTGTTGAACACATTGTCAGCACCGGCCTGGATGTCACCATCCGCAAACAAACCGAAGCCGAACGCGGCCGTCTGCTGGCCGCCGAACATGAGCAGCGCCTCATCGCCGAAACCCTGGCCGAAGCCACCCTTTCCCTGACCGCCCAGACCCAGGCCGAAGAACTGCTCGATCAGATCCTCAATCAGGTGCAGCGCATTGTGCCCTTCAAAGCCGCCCACATCGTGCTTCTGGCGGACGATACGCTGCAAATAGTCCGCTGGCAAGGGTACGCCAGCCAGGGAGGCGAAGCCCTTATTGCCAACCTGGTGCAGTCCTTGTCGGCGCTGCCATTGGAAAGTGAAGTGGTGGCTTCCCGCAAAACGGCCGTCATCTACGACACACAACAGGATTCGCGCTGGATCCTCTTCAACGAAACCTCCTGGGTGCGCGCTCACATGGTCGTCCCCATTTTACAGCCGGACCGCGTTATTGGGCTGCTGCGCCTGGATGGCGATACGCCCGGCGAATTTACCAGCCAAGACGCCCAACGGTTGCAACATCTGGCCACGACCATCGCCATCGCCTTGCAAAACTCTCGCCTGCTGCAAGAAACGCAGCAGAAAGCACGGCAAGTGCAGCGCATTTTAGACACGGTCCAGGATGGCATCCTCCTGTTGGACGCCCACTATCAGGTGGAGCTGGCAAACCCCGCAGCCAAAGACCATCTCACCGTTTTATCAGAAACGCCCCTGACGAAACCGCTTCGCTCTTTGGGCGGGCAAGCCATTCAAGAGTTGTTGCAGCCGCCGCCGTCCGGCGCGTTGTGGCATGAGATTGTCCTGCAAAAGCCGCCGCGCACCTTTGAAGCGCTGGCCCAACCGATGCAAACCCAGTCTGGCGGATGGGTGCTGGTGCTGCGCGACATCACCGAATCGCGGAAACAGCAGCAATACCTGCAAGCGCAAGAACGGCTGGCGATGGTCGGGCAAATGGCGGCGGGCATCGCCCACGACTTCAACAACATCATGACGGTGATCATTTTGTACACCCAGATGCTGCTAAAAGCGCCGGGTCTGGGCGCCGACAAAGCCAATCGTCTGGAAACCATCTTGCTGCAATCTAAACTGGCCGCCAACCTGATCAGCCAGATTCTTGATTTTAGCCGCCTGGCGGATGTGCAGCGCCGGCCGGTCCATTTGCTGTCTTTCCTGAAGGAATTGGCGAAACTGCTGCGCCGCACGCTGCCGGAAAATATTGACCTGAACCTGGACTATACCGGGGGTGATTTTGTGATCAGCGCGGACCTGACGCGGGTGCAGCAAGCGGTGATGAATCTGGTGGTGAATGCGCGGGACGCCATGCCCAACGGGGGCAACCTGAGCCTGAATCTGAAGCGGCTGCAAGTGACGGATATGGATAAACGGCCGTTACCAGACATGCCGCCCGGTCAATGGATTTGCCTCCAGGTGATTGATGACGGCCAGGGCATCACTCAGGAAACGCTGCCGCGCATCTTCGAGCCATTGTTCACCACCAAAGAGCGCGGCAAGGGCACCGGGCTGGGCCTGGCCCAGGTTCACGGCATTGTCAAACAACACCAGGGTTACATCGGCGTAGAAAGCATCGTCGGCGAAGGTACGACGTTTAGCCTGTATTTCCCGGCCTTGCCAGAAGCCGCCGTCCTCCTGGACGCCGCCCCCGACGTCGCCATCATACGCGGTCAGGGTCAAACCATCCTGGTGGTGGAAGATGAGCAGATCACCCGCGAGGCTATCTGCGCCATTCTGGAAACGTTCAATTACCGCACGCTGGCGGCAACCGATGGCGCTGAAGCATTGCGCCTGTTTGACTATTTTGGCCGCGATATTGCCCTGGTGATCAGCGACATGGTGATGCCAGGTATGACCGGCGCGACCCTCTATACTCGTCTGCAAGAGAAGTGGCCGGACATCAAGATGCTCATCATTACCGGCTACCCCTTTTCTGAAGAAGACAGGTTTGCGCTGCGGCACGGCATTGTCGGCTGGCTGCAAAAACCGTTTGAAGTGGAAGATATTGTTACGGCCGTTCAAGAAGCCCTGACAAGCGAACGCCCCACGTAAAGCAGATAACTGCCCACCTCCTGCCCAAAAGCCCGCAATTTGGTCCACCCACTAATCCAGGCAATGGTGCGCGTCGGCGAACTGTATGCCTGCATGTCCAGGTCGGCGGCAATCGCCATGGCCCGTTTCATGTGGAAGGGCGTGCTGACGATGAGGAAGGAATCCAATTCATGGGCTGCCGCCACCTGTTGGGCGTTTGCCAGATTTTCCAGGGTGCTGGTAGACGTGGTTTCACGCAGAATCGCCTCTGGCGGCACGCCTTGCGCCAGGGCGTAAGCGGCGGCCACGTCTGCTTCGGCCGCTTCGCCGGGGTCGCCCTGCCCGCCGGTGAAGATGATGAATCGGACGGTCTTGGCTTCGTACAGGCTGATGGCGTGATTAATGCGCTCGCGCAGCACGGGTGACGGCCGTTCGCCAAACACCGCCGCTCCCAACACAATCGCCGCATCCGCCGGCCGTGTCTCATCCCGCTGCGCATAGACAGCCACCTGCGCCCCCGCCCAGACCAGTGTGAACCCGACCAGAAAGAGAGAGAGGAGAACGGCCGTTTTCAAAACGCTTCGCCCCATCAAAACAAATCAACAGTGAACCGTGAACTGTTTGGCGGTGGCAAACTCAAAGTTCATAATGGGAATCCCAGCCGTTTTCATGGGGGAAAAGGTTGTGGTATTTGATGGCGTAGCGCGTCTCAGCCATCATCTCGTTGACGGTGTCGCGCCAGCGGGCATAGTGGGCCGTTTCCTTGTGTTGCGCCGGGTCGTCGGCTGTGCGGTACACCTCCACCAGCACAAAGCGCGTCGGGTCGTCTTGCTGCTGGACGACGTCGAAGCGGGCGATGCCTGGCTCTTGCACGCTGTTGCGGGCGTTGTCCAGGCTGGCGGCTTTGAAGGCTTCGATGTATTCGGGCTTCACATGAACAAAAACGTGGACGATAAACATGGTCGGTTCTCCCTTGGGAATTTCGGATTTTGGATTTCGGAATGAAAGTTGTTCAGCGCCCATTCAGGTTTTTCCCTCCCCTTAATCCCCTCCCAAAGGGAGGGGAAACTCCGGCTCCCTCTCCCAGAGGGAGAGGGCTGGGGAGAGGGAAAACCTGCTACGGACTTGTGAAAGGCTGTACTAGTTCCAGGCGAGTTGGCTGCGGGTTTGCCAGTATTGGGCCGGGGGTTCGACGAGGATTTGCAGGCGCACGGCCGTTTCCTCATCCCAGGCCACATCCACCGCTCTCACGTTGGCTTGCAGGTGTTCCACGGCGGCCGCGCCGCTGAGGACGACCCCGGCCCAGGGTTGGGCCAGCACGGCGGCCAGGGCCAGGGCGTCCATCGTCGTGCCTTTTTCGGCGGCGAGCTGGCGCAGGAGGGCCATTTTCGGTTCCTGGCTGCGGGGGGTCAGACGGCCGTTGGCCAGCGCCTCCTTCACGATGATGCCCAACCCGGCCGCGTGGGCGGCGTGCAGCGCCGCGCCGGCCGATGGCTCCA
>CALFEW010000910.1 GCA_937958365.1 uncultured Chloroflexota bacterium
AGCCCTGCGGTGGCGCGTACACTTTGCTGAGCTGATCGGTCTCAATGATTGGGTTCATGACAATTGACAATTGTCAATTGACAATTGTTAATTGTCAATCAGGTTGTGTTCGTGGGCGTAAAGCGCCGCCTGAGTACGGTCGCGCAGGCCCAGGCGGCTGAGGATGCTGGAGACGTGGTTTTTGACGGTGCCTTCGCTGACGACCAGCCGGGCGGCAATTTCCCGATTGGTCGCGCCGGTGGCGATGAGGCGCAGCACTTCCAGTTCGCGCTCGGTGAGGTCATGGTCCGTTAGGTCTGGCGGGGGCGGCACGGCCGTTTCCCCCGGTTCTTGCCGCAGCGCACTGAAGAGTTTGCCGGCAACGGCCGTGTCTAACTGATAAATGCCGGCGTAAGCCAGCCGCACCGCCTGCGCCAGGTCGGTGGCCGGGATGTCTTTGAGCAAATAACCGCTGGCCCCGGCCTGCATGGACTTTACGATGTATTCGTCGTCGTCGAAGGTGGTGAGCATGAGGACCTGACAGGCGGGCAGCAGTTTTTTGATGCGCGCCGTCGCCGTCACGCCATCCAGCACAGGCATCCGCACATCCATCAACACCACGTCCGGCGTTAAACTGAGGGCTTTGTCAATGGCTTCCTGGCCGTTAACGGCCGTGCCCACCACCGCCAACCCCTCCTGAATATCCAGCAGCGAGGCAATGCCTTCCCGAATCAGGCGTTGGTCGTCCACAATCAGAATGGTGATAGGGTCTTTTGGGAACATAGTTGGTTGTTGGTAGTTGGGAGCTGATAGTTGAGGGTCGGGCGAGGGACTCCCTACTATCCACTGCTCTTCTTCGGAATTGTAATGCGCAATTCTGTGCCGCCGCCCGGTTGGCTGGTGATGGTCATCTGGCCGCGCACCAGTTCCAGCCGCTCCTGAATGCCCTGCAAACCGAAGCTGTGGGTTTTGGCGGCGGCTAAATCGGCGAGAACGGCCGTTTCAAACCCTTCTCCATTATCACACAAACAAAGCGTCGCCGCTTCCTCACCTAACGCCACGTGCAAACTGACCTGGCTGGCCTGGGCGTGCTTTTGCACGTTGGTCAGCCCCTCTTGGGCGACCCGGTAAAGCGCAATGAGAACCGGGTAAGGGTACGCTTCTTCCTGGCCGCCGAATTGGTAATCGAGGGTGAAACGGCCGTGCCGCATCCCCTGCACCAGCTTGCCCAACTCCTGGTCTAGCGAAAATCGGCCACGGCCGTCGCGCAGCGTTCCCACCGAACGGCGCACATCTTGCAGCGCCTCGCGGGCCGCCTGCCGGGCATCCAGAATCGCCTGCTCCGCTTCCGCCGGATCGCGGTCTTTAAAAGCCAGCGCCTTTTCCAACTGAATATTCACCACCGTCAGCCGGTGGCCGACAGAATCGTGAATGTCCCGCGCCAGGCGGTTGCGTTCTTCGGTGGCCGCCAGTTCCGCCACCTGCTCGGCGTAAAGTTGCAGCTTCACGTTGCTGGCTTCCAGGTCGGCCAGCAGTTCCTCCTGGTGGCGCTGGTTACGCTCGTCGCTGTCTATCACCCGCGCAATGCTGAGCATGAACACCAGCAGCAGCGTAAAGATCATCCAGTTGAAGATGCTGCCCTCGCTGGCGCTGACGAGGGGGCGGTACTGCCAGAGGTAATAGCCCCAATAAAACAACCCCAGGAGATTGCTTACACGCGGTCCAAAAGCAAAATAAGCCGAAAAGGGCACCAACGGAAAGAGAAAGGCGGCAAAGCCAGAACAATCAATCATGGCAACGGCCGCAAACAGTCCTATGCGCAGCAGCAGCAGCACAATGGCCGGTCGCGTCGGGGCCACGTAGCCATATCGCTGCCGCTCAAACTGCTCCAGACCCAGCAGCAGCAGCAAAATACCCACCAGGATGCCAGTGTTGCCCAACAGAAATTGGTTATCGCATTGGCGAATCAGGCTGAAGTAGATGACGGCCGAAATCACGCCGAAGTACATCAACGAAAAGATGCGGCGAAACGAACGCGGCGGAAACCAGTGGGTAAAATGTTGATTGATCATGATTGGCGTATCGTTACCAGATTAACATACCAGGGGAAAAGCGGGCAATATGTCGCTGGATAGAAATCTTTTTGGGGAATGGGACGTGGATGAACGCCGATGCCGTGGATGAACGCGGGTTTTCTTGATTTTATCCGCGCCAATCCGCGTCCCATTTTGCTTTTTAGCCGAAAGTCATGTGACTATTGGCTAACGGGTCGCCCAAGGCGCCAGCCGATGAATAGCACCATCGGCACATGGCAACAACAGGCAATGAATGTACAGTTAGAAGTGACTGGTAATCAGGGCTTTTTACGGCAGTTCTCGTTAAAATTATCAACGGTGCGGCCAAAAGCCAACAACGGACTTCAAAATAACAAAATTAAAGACGAAACCGCAAAAGTCGCCAAGACTTGTGTGGTTTATTTTGGCGTGATCAAGGACCTATAATGCTGAGAATTCGCTGGC
>CALFEW010000911.1 GCA_937958365.1 uncultured Chloroflexota bacterium
TGTATTCTGACGAGTCTTCGAGGAAGAATCCCCTTGCAGCGGACACACCGGGATTCTTCGCTCAAAATGACTTCGACCCTCTCTTGACCATGACGCATTATGCCAGAAGTCGTTGGCCTTGTCGCGTATAGACCAGCAACGCCAGCCATTTTATCAGAACCATGGCGATGATCGCCCCAATCAACCCCCAGCGCGGCAGAAATAGGGTGTTTAGAACCAGGGCGCCGATAATGCCCAATAGATTAACGGCCAGCACGGCCGTTTGCTTTTCCGCTTTGTAGAGGGCGTAGATGATGGGCGAGAAGTAGAAAACGGGCAGGCAGGCCAGCCCGCCAAGCCAGAAAAAGGGCGCGGGCAGCGTGATGCCGTACAACTGACTCAACAGAAAGTAGAGCGCCACCATGGCCGGCGGCACAATCAACCCACCCAGGCCGAAGAGGGAGCGCGATAGTTTGCGAATGGTAGCGTAGGGCAGGCGATAGATCGTCTTGACGTAGGGCAGCAAAATGAAGGCGGACAGGGCTTGAATGTACAACAGGAAGCTGGTGAAAATTTGGTAAGCGCCAACCTCTTCGGTCGAGAAATGGGCGTTGATGATGTATAAGTCAATTCGGGAATTGAGCATCCCGCCCAGGCCAAGCAGAAAGAAGGGCAGGGCGAGGGTAAAGTAGCGGGGCTGAAAACGGCCGTTTCCCCCCCACACAATCGCCCGATACCGCCCCAGCAGCACGGCCGCTTTCACCAGCGTCACCAGGGCAAACAGGTGCAGCAGCCGCTCCGGCGTCAGCGCTGAACCCCACTGCCAGACGGCCGTTATCGTCACCGCCAAGCCACTGAGTTCCACCGCCGCCGCCAGGATAAAATCCCGCTTATACGTTATCAGCACCGCGCAGGATTGGTGCAGCATCAGCGCCGCGCCCCACAGGATAAGCCAGACGGCCGTTTCCCCATACGCCACAACGGCCAACAGGGCCAGCCCGCCAAAAAGGAGCAGCCGGGTGCGGAAGCAGCTTTGCCAGGCGGCCGGTATCCGCGCCGGATTGCGGCTAAAGTCGCGCAGCAAATAGGCGTCATTGCCCCAGGCGATCACGTGCGCCGCCAACTGCACCGTGATCATGCTCCCCACAAACGCCCCCCACACCTCCGGCGCAGTCTGCCGAATGACCAGCAGAGAGACGAGCGGCGTGAGCAGCATGGGTAGCAGATTGTGCAAGGAATTGGCAGCCACCAAACCGGCGCGCCGCTGCAATTTGAACCAGCGCATGTTCGGCCGGAACGGGGCGTTTTGCTCAGGCTCGATCATCCCAAATACCCCAGGGCACGCAGGCGGGCGGTCAGATGTTCTTGCTCACGGTCGGTCAGGGCCAGGGGAGTCGCCGCGCCATCTTGCCCCGGCTGATGGGTGACGGGGGTTTGGCGGTTAAATTCAGTCGTGAAAATCTCTGTCAGCACACGGCCGTCCATGTCGTCTGGTGGCGGCACGCCCAGCAGGTGCAGCGCGGTGGGAGCCAGGTCTACCAGGCGCGCGCCGGACACAACGCCGCCCTGCCGCACCGGCGGGCCGGCGGCGATAAAAATCCCCTCCGGCCGGTGATTGCCGGAATCCACGAGCGGTTGTTGCGTCACCAGACGGCCGTCCGCGGCAAAAAGCGGATAAGCCAGGGCGCGGTAGCCAGCCATGATCACGTGCAAATCTGGCCCATCTTGCCGATAAGGCCCGTGCGTCACCGCTTCGTTGGGGATGATGGTCTCGATTAACGGCCGTGACCCATCCGGCCAGCGCAGCGATTGCAACAGCCCCACGATCTCGGCGCGAACGGCGTGGTAATCGGCCGGACGGACAATGCCCTGCGGCTCGCGCCCTTGCAGATTCAAATAAACCTGCCCCATGTGGCCGCGGGCATAAGCGCGGGTTTTCGACCAATCCACGTCGGCAAAGCCCAGCAGCCGTTCCCGCCCCCACAAACGCGACAGGCGCACAGCCGCGCCCGCCACTGGCTGCCGCCGCGCCGCCCAGGCACGCAGGCGAACTCGCGCCGTCGTCTGCAAGGCCATCACGCCCGTTTGCAGGAAATAGTTGTTCAGGTTAACAACTTCATGTTGCGGGCCAAAGCCGTGATCGCTCATGAGGACAACCGTCGTATCGCCGGGCAGCAAGGCCAACAACGCCTCTAGCCCCTGGTCAATTTGGGCGAAAATGTCCCGAACGGCCGTGCCCAGGCGCGCCGCCAATGCCGGCCGATACCAGGGGTGGGTCTCATCCAGGGTGTGCCACAATTTATGTTGGGCCAGATCGGGGGTGAAAAAGTGAACCATCAGGAAATCGGTCGGATGCTCGCGGGCGATCCGCAGCGCATAGGCAATCTGAGTGGCCGTCACCTGGCGCAGCTCGGCGACAAAGCTGTCTATGCGCTCCGGCCGGTAAGCCAGATGAGGCACAAGGCGGTAAGGGCCAAGTTCGGCGCGGTAGGGGGCCAAAAAATCGGGCGGAAAGGTGGTCGCCCCTTCATCTGGGCTGAGTAAGCCGGGAACGATAAAGCCATTCACCGGCGATGGCGGATAGGTGAGGGGCACGTTCAACACGCCCACCCGCCGTCCGGCGTTAGATAGATGATGCCAGAACGGCCGTGCCCACATGTCGGTCGCATTCACCATCTGCGGCCGATCTGGGTCGGGGGAACGGGGTTGGAAAAAATCAAAAATACCATGTTGGCCTGGATTTTTGCCGGTCATAAAGGTGGCCCAGGCTGGCGGCGTCACCGGCGGCACGGTGGAGGCCAACACCCCAGAAACGCCCGCCTGTTGTAGACGGGCCATGGTTGGCAAATGGCCCGCCGCCATCCAGGGCGTCAGTAAATCAAAAGTCGCTCCGTCCAGGCCAACAATTAACAACATGCTGGTAGCTCCGTAACCATATAACTTCTGGGTCTCTAAGTTTTT
>CALFEW010000912.1 GCA_937958365.1 uncultured Chloroflexota bacterium
TCAGGTTGATGGCCGATACGATTTGCCGACGCACCACTTGCAGTGGCAGGTCCATACCGGCCATCAGCACCAACGTCTCCAGCCGGGAGATGGTGTCGCGGGGCGTATTGGCGTGGACGGTGGTCAGGCTGCCATCGTGGCCTGTGTTCATCGCTTGCAGCATATCCAGCGCTTCCCCGGCCCGGCATTCACCCACAACAATGCGTTCTGGCCTCATGCGCAGCGAATTCACTACCAGGTCGCGGATGGTTACTTCGCTGTCGCCTTTGTAGTTGGCCTTTTTTGTTTCCAGGCGCACCACATGGCGCTGCGACAAATTTAGTTCGGCGGCGTCTTCGATGGTGACGATGCGGTCACTATCCGGGATGAAGCTGGAGAGGACGTTGAGCAGGGTGGTTTTGCCGGAGCCTGTGCCGCCGGAGACGACGATGTTCAGTTTGGAGATGACACAGGCGCGCAAAAATTCGGCCATGTCTTCGTTGAGACTGCCAAAGGCGATGAGGTCTTGAATGCCAAACGGCGTCTTGGAGAATTTGCGGATGGTGATGTTGGGGCCGTCTATGGCGCAGGGGGCGACGACGGCGTTGACGCGGGAGCCATCGGGCAGCCGGGCGTCTACCAGCGGGTTTTCGCGGTTGGCGATGCGGCCCAGGGGTTTGATGATTTTGTTGATGACCCGTTCGATGTGGCCGTCGTTGACAAAGCGCACGGTGGTTTCGACCATTTTGCCCTTGCGCTCGATGTATACAAGGTCGGGCCGGTTGACCATCACTTCGGTGACAGTTTCATCTTTGAGCAAAGGTTCCAGCGGCCCGAAACCGACGATTTCGTCCACCAGGCCCTCGAAGAAGGCCTCTTCCTGGTCGGGCGGGATAGTGATGCGGGCATGTTTGCGGGCGAGTTCGTACCGGTCGCGGATGAGTTGAATGGTTTGGGGGTCGCGGTTTACGGCCGTTTTTTCGGCCAGAGATGCTTCGATTTTTTCGGCAAGCCACAACTTGGCTTTAGCCAGTTCACGGTTGCTTTCTTGATTCACCGACATGGGTTTTTCCTTGGTGACAACTTGTTTTACTGCTAGGTTGGGACCAGTTCTTACCCTTTGATTATAGGCGGTGTGGCGGCGTTCACGAATAGGTTATGTTACCTATTCTGTTGCGACGGGTGCGCCCCAACCGCCGCCGCCGGGCGTCTCCAGGCGCAGCACATCGCCGGCGGCCAGCGTGAGAGTGACTTTGCCGGGCAAATTGGCTTCCTGACCCTGGTGGCTGAGGCTGTTGCGGCCGGGTGCGCCGGGCGCGCCGCCTTGCAGGCCATAGGGCGGCCGTTCCCGCCGCTCGCTAATCAGGCTTACTGTAACAGGCACGAGAAATTCGATGGCCCGTATTAACCCATCGCCGCCGCGATGACGGCCGTTTCCCCCCGACCCCTCGCGCAGGGCATACGTCTGCACGCGCAGCGGGAAGGCATATTCCAACGCCTCGATGGGCGTGTTGCGCGTGTTGCTCATGTGGACGTGAACGCCGGATGCGCCATCGCCCTGTGGCCCTGCGCCCGCGCCGCCGCCGATGGTTTCGTAGTAAGCGAAAGATGAGGGGGTGATAGTCACCTGGTCATTGAAAGCGCCGCCAAACGTCAGGTTGTTCATCGTGCCCTGGCTGGCGGCGGGGATGAGATCGGGCAGCGCCTGGGCCAATGCGCCAAAGACCACGTCCACGATGCGCTGCGAGGTTTCCACGTTTCCGGCGGCGACCGCATGGGGCGGGTGTGGGTCCAGCAAACTGCCGGGTGGGATGCGCAGCGTCAGCGGGGCGAACGCGCCATCGTTCATCGGCAGGTCGGTTTGCAGCAGGGCCAGGGCCACGCAGCGCAGGCAGTAGGCCACGGCCGATTGTACGATGGCCGGCACGGCATTGAGGTTGCCGGACACGGCCGTTCCCGTGCCGCTAAAATCAACGTCCATCTCATTGCCGGCAATGGTGATGGCTGCGCAGATGGGTACGGCCGTTTCTCCCTCGTCGTCCAGGTAATCGGTGAAGGTGAAACGGCCGTCGGGAATTTGGGCCACGGCGGCGTGGGTCATGCGCGCCGCGTAGGCAATGAGCGCGTCAGCGTGGGTCAGGGTATCGGCCAATCCATAGCGGGCGACGATTTCTTGCAGCCGTTGTGCGCCGATGGCGTGCGCGGCCGTTTGCGCCGCCAGATCGCCATCCCGCTCGGCGGGCGTGCGCACGTTACGCAAAATAAGCTGCCACACCGCCTCGTTGCGCCGCCCGCCATCCACCAGTTTGATGGGTGGAATGATGATGCCTTCCTGAAAAAGCTCACTGGACAGCGGCATGGAACCGGGCGACATGCCGCCCACGTCGGCGTGGTGGGCGCGGCTGGCGACGAAAAAATCAGGGGGGTGGTGGCCGGCGGATGGGGCTTGGCTGAAAACGGGCGATACCAGGGTGATGTCGGGCAGGTGGTTGCCGCCCTGGTAGGGGTCGTTGAGGATGACGACATCGCCGGGGTGAAAGGGAGCGCAGCGCTCGATGGCGGCGCGGACGGAAGCGGGCATGGCCCCCAGGTGTACGGGAATATGAGCGGCCTGGGCCAGAAGACGGCCGTCGCCCAAAAACACGGCGCAGCTAAAATCCAGCCGTTCTTTGATATTTGGACTGTAAGCCGCCCGCCCCAACGTCACGCCCATCTCTTCGGCCACAGAGGAAAAAAGATGGCGGAAGATTGACAGAGAGGCGGCGTCACTCATTGAAAACAGGTATGTTGCCCAATGCGACAATGTGCGACCAGTCAGCGTCGCCTTCGGTGAAAACGGCCGCAATACGGCTGACTGTGGCGTCGGCCTGGGCGCAAATCATTTCCATGCCTTCCAGTGTGCTGCCAGTGCTGACCACATCGTCCACCAGAATGACGTGTTTTCCGGTAATCAGGGCCTGGTCTTTTTCGTCCAGGTAGAGGTGTTGGGGTTTGCCGGTCGTAATAGACACGGTCTCCGCTTCCAGGGCAGCGCCCATATAGCTTTTGTAGGATTTGCGCAGAACCACGTAAGGCATGCCCATGAGGGCGCTCATTTCGTAGATCAGCGGAATGCTTTTGGCTTCGGCCGTGACCAGCACTTGCGCCTCGGTAGGTTTAAGGCGCTCAGCCAGGGCGGCGGCCGCTGCCTTGACGACGTTGGTGTCGCCGAGCATATTGAAGATGGCAATGCGCACGCCGGGCGCAACTTCAAACAGCGGCAAATGGCGCACGATGCCGGCAATTTGGACCATGTAGGTTTCACGTTGCGACATGAGTGATTGTCTCCTTTTTGTCGGGTAGAATGCGTATAGTTTACCCGAATGCCCGTTGATAAGACAGAAAGGTAAACGAATTCCTTGAACATTGGCCTATCGTTTTCTGATCCCTTGCTTAACGATTGAGCATTTGTTACCTTATGGCTATGAGACAGGTCAATTTCTACAAAACCCGTTCAGGACGCAGCCCCATCGAAGAATTCTTGGATTCTTTAACGGGTAGACAGTCGCAAAAGGTGGTTTGGGTTCTACGCCTTATTCAGGAGTTGGAAGTTGTTCCCAGGCAATATCTAAAGAGATTGGCAAACACAGATGGCCTTTGGGAGGTCCGTATTCAATTTGGCAATGATATTTTCCGCCTTCTCGGTTTTTTTGATGGGGATGATCTGATGATTTTAACCAGTGGTTTTGCCAAGAAAACGCAAAAGACGCCACTACAAGAGATCCGGACGGCAGAGCAGCGTAAGCGGGATTACTTTGATCGGAGGCAGTCATGAGCGATTTAGATCACTATATCGAAAAGCGTTCATCTCAGGATGCAGAATTTATTAAAGATTTTGCTGAAGGGTATGAAACTCTTAAATTGGGCGTTTTGTTGCGCCAGGCGCGGGAAAAAGCGGGCTTGACGCAAGAAGAAGTTGCCCAGCAAATAGGCGCGCCTGCGTCTACTGTGTCTAAGATTGAAAACCACGCGGAAGACGTGCGTCTGGCTTTGATCAGACGGTATGCTGAAGCGTTGGGCAAAAATGTCTACATCAGTGTGACCTGACAGGCAATGAAAGCGATCATTGTGCAAGGCCATAGGGAAACGCCGTTTTTGGTCTGGCAAGAAGCGGCGGACGTGGCGTTTGGGCCGGATGAGGCGTTGGTGGCGGTGCGGGCCACGGCCGTTAACCGCGCCGATCTCTCCCAGGCCCGAGGCCATTACCCACCACCGCCAGGGGCCAGCGAAATTTTGGGGCTGGAAATGGCCGGGGTGATTGCCGCCGTGGGCGAAAACGTCAGCGGCTGGCAGGTGGGCGACCGGGTGTGTGCGCTGCTGCCCGGCGGGGGGTATGCCGAAAAAACGGCCGTTCCCGCCGAAATGCTCATGCGGCTGCCGGATGAGTGGACGTTTGCGATGGGCACGGCCGTGCCCGAAGCCTGGTTTACCGCGTTTGTCAATCTCTTTTTGGAGGGCGGGCTGCAAACCGGGGAGTGTGTGTTAATCCATGCCGGGGCGAGCGGCGTTGGCACGGCGGCCATCCAGTTGGCGCGGGCCGCCGGGGCGCGGCCCTTTGTGACGGCCGGTTCGCCGGAAAAGCTGGCCCGCTGCCGCGAATTGGGCGCGGAACTGGCAATCAACTACAAAGATGAAGATTTTGTAACGGCCGTACTATCCGCCACCAACAACGAAGGCGTGGATTTGATTCTGGACCCGGTCGGCGGAGCGTATCTGGAGCGCAACGTGCGCGCCCTGCGCCGCCTGGGGCGGCTGGTGAATATTGGTCTGTTGGGTGGGGGTCAGGGCGAGATGAATGTGGGTCTGCTGCTGGGGAAGCGGTTGAAGATTGTGGGGTCTACGTTACGGACACGGCCGTTGGCCGAAAAAATCGCCATCACCCAACAATTCACCCAACGCTTCTGGCCCCTGTTGCGCTCCGGCGAACTCCAGCCTGTCATTGACACAACTTTCCCTATCGCCCAGGCCCAAGAGGCCCATGAGTACGTCGCCCAAAACCACAACGTCGGTAAGGTCGTTTTATTGGTAGAAGGTGGAAACTAAAATCAGTATCCAGAAGTCAGTATTCAGTTTTCAGTGACATTTGCTTGAGGGAGCGCCCAGTGAAAACTGTACACTGATAACTGAAAACTGGTACTAGAGATTA
>CALFEW010000913.1 GCA_937958365.1 uncultured Chloroflexota bacterium
GGGTTGAGTCCGGTGCCAGCTTTGCCGACGTGACCACACATCAGGGCGAGGTTGGTGAGGGTGAGGGTGTTGTCTGTGCCGTGGGTGGATTGGCTGATGCCCATGCCCCAGTAGATGGCGGCGCGTTTGGCTTTGGCGTAGAGGCGGGCGGCTTCGCGGATGGATTCGGCGGGCACACCGGTGACGGTTTCGGCCCATTCGGGGGTGGCGCTTTCCAGCGATTCGATGTAGTCCTGAAAGCCTTCAGTGCGCTGGCGAATGAACTCGTCGTTGAACAAACCTTCTTTGACGATGACGTGGGCCATCGCCTGAAAGACGGCGACGTCGGTGCCCGGATTCTGACGCAGCCAGATGGTGGCAAAGTCGGTCATGCCAATCTGGCGCGGGTCCACGACGATAAGTTTGGCCCCGTTCTGGCGCACGGCACGTTTGAGGAAGTTGGAAATAACAGGGTGGGTTTCGGTCGTATTGGAGCCGGTGACGATGAAGGTGTCCAGGTGTTCCATCTCGGCGATGGAGTTGGACATGGCGCTGGAGCCGAGGGCGAGTTGCAGGCCGGTGACGGAACCGGCGTGGCAGAGGCGGGCGCAGTGGTCTATGTTGTTGGTGTGCAGCAAGGCGCGGATGAGTTTTTGGAAGACGTAGGTGTCTTCGTTGGTGGCTTTGGCGCTGGCGTAGGTGGCGATGGTGTCGCCGCCGTGGGTTTGGGTGAGGTGGACGAGTTCATCGGCGACGAAGTCGAGCGCTTCGTCCCAGGTGGCTTCGCGCCAGATAGCTTTGGCGCTGCGCCCTTCGTGGCGGTTGGCGCGGATGAGGGGGGTTTTGACGCGGCCGGGGTGTTTGACGTAGTCGGTGCCGAAGCGCCCTTTGACGCATAACATGCCGTAGTTGGGCGCGGCGTCGAAGGGGGCTTCGATGGCGTAGATGAATTCGTCTTTGACGTTGAGGTGTAATTGGCAGCCGACGCCGCAGTAGGGGCAGGTGGTGCGGATGGTGCGGTCGGGGGTTAGCATGGGAACTCCTTAATGGTCAATTGTTAATTGTCAATGGTCAATTAACCGGGCTGGTATTCGGGGTGTTGGGTGATGAATTTGTGGAGGCTGGATACGGCCGTTGCCCTCACCTTCTTTTGTACCGGCGGACTCCAGCCAAGGAAGAGGCCGGTGGGACCGAGGGCCATGCGGGTCCAGCGCCAGAGGCTGAAGTGGTCGTGGTGTTGGATGATGAGGTCGTCCTGAAATTGGAAGGTGGCGGCGATGATGTTGTGGACGCGACGGCCGGTAGAGAAGGTGTAGGTGGCTTGCCAGTTGGCTTGCCCGGAACGGCCGTTCACCTGGACGCCATCAAACGTCACTTGCAGGTCCTGGCCGCGTTCGCAGAGCATATGCCACATGGCTTTGGCCTGACGGCCGTGCAAATCGGTAAACACGGGGTCGGCGAAGTGGATGTCTGGGTGGTAGCAGGCGATCATGCCGGCGTGGTCGCGGTGTTGGAAGGCGGTGTAGAAAGCGTGGATCAGGTGATGGTGATGGGCTGCGCTTTGTTCGGTCATCGGGTCTCCAGAGGGGCTAGAGTTAGACGTGGGGTGATGTTGGGTGTGGCAAGCATTATAACAGGAAACGGGGGTGTTGTTAATAGACGGCCGTGGTGCGTGGCGGATAACATCCCTGGCAATTGGCAGTTGACAATTGATCTTCCATACAGGCACAATAACGGCCTGAGCGGAAATCAGATTTGGGCGTGGGAAACGCGGCAGACAAAAGACGCCTCTGTCTAAAAAGGAAACGAGAGCAATGGAAAAGAGAACGAAAGATAATCCCTGGAAATTGAAGACGCCAGCGCAAACGTCGGAGTATGAGATGTATGTGGCGGAGAAGGATGGGCAGGAAATCATTGTTTGCACGGTGGGGAAAACAGTGCTGCATTATGATTATCGCTGTCTGGCTGATCTTCATGCTATGTTGAAGGCGCATGGGGATTGGATGGAATTGGGCAGTAAGGATGAGAAGCAGGAAGCGCAGGAGGGAACTGTAGAGTATTGGGCGCGTTCGCCGGAGAATCCCATTGGCGGCTGGTATGGGCTGAAGAAGAATTTTCGGGGGCGTTTTGCGATGTATGTGCCGCCATTGATGGAAGAGTTAGGGCTGGCGGAAGTGGAGCATCATGCGCGCAACAATCGGATGAAAGCCAGGTAGTTGTTTGGAAATAGGCAAGCGATCTGTAAAAGGACACCCCGTGAACAGCGTCGGTAACGGCCGTCAATCGGCTGCCTCATGAGTGACGCGAGACATTTCCGGGAGCTGTTGGATTTGGAGGTCAGGTATGCAAAGTAAAGCACAAACTGTAGATGAGTATTTCAAAGAAGTCCCGGCCGATCGCCTGCCCGCGCTGCAACAGTTGCGGCGTCTGTGCCAGGAACACCTGGCAGGTTTCGAGGAAAGCATGACTTATGGTATGCCCTGTTACAGCCGGGATGGCGTAGTCGAGGTAGGGTTTGCCAGCCAGAAAAACAATCTGGCGTTGTACATCGTCCGCAAGGATGTGATGGATGTTTACCGCGGCGAATTCCCGGCCTCTACGATTGGCAAGGGGTGCATCCGGTACAGGAACCCGGCACGGATTGACTTTGCCGTGGTTGAGGCAATGTTGAAGGACACCTACAAGACGAGGGGGCCGATTTGCTGAATCCTGGCGCGGACAGGTAAACGTTGTGATCGACTTTTGGAAAGATTTATGTATCTTCTCAATATTTCGGGGTCGATCGGTGGCAAAG
>CALFEW010000914.1 GCA_937958365.1 uncultured Chloroflexota bacterium
TGAAGAGTGCGGGCAAGGGCATGGGCTGTGAATTTTTATTGCGTCTGCCTTTGAATAACGCCAGGTAAGGGGTTGGTGGGTGTGGTTGTGGGGTCGTGGCTCTGGGGTCGTGGCTCTGGGGTCGTGGCTCTGTTCATGGTTCTTACAAAATCATTTTTGGCCAGGATTTTCTAAAGGCCAGGGATTATGAGGGTGCTATACTGGATGAATTGACGCCTAAAGTGCAGCAGAAGTGGGAAACTCTACCTTTGCACTTTTAAGAAATAGGACGCGGATGTTCACGGATGCGGCGGATAAACGCCGATTTTTTACCGGTTTAGCCGCGAAAATCCGCTTTATCTGCGTTTATCCGCGTACCATTCATTAAATCTGCAAACATAGTGGGAAAGTTTTGTAAGCAGTAGGTTAGGGGAGATAACGGCCGTGCTGCAAAACACAACATCGTTGCGAACAGATGTATCCGGTAGAATAACCGGTTTATAAGCATCAAACAGGCGAATAGAGACATGACCCCACAACCGCACTCAGGCAAAGCCCGCTTCCTAAACGACCTCAAAGACCTGGTGCTGACGGAAACGGCCGCGCAGCGCCAACAAATCCATGCCCATTGGGAAAACCCCCTCGCTACCCGCGTCGCCGATGGCTACGCCATTGACGGCGTCGCCCTCCAGGAAGTCCGCAACGATGAACTGGTAGCGCTGAATTGCCACCGCAACATCTCCCGCTTCCGTCCCGGCGACATCCTTTGCCTCAGCCAAAACGACCCCTTCGCCCACGACAGCATCATGGTCAACCTGGTGGAAGACGAAGAGACCGAACTGCTCGTCTCCTGTGACAGCTTTGTGGATTGGGACAGCCTGTTTGCGCAACCGACCGGCTGGACGCTGGACATCGGCTTCCTCGATTTAAGCGCCTACATCCTGAGCGCATTGGCCGAGGTGGGGGATACAGAAAACGGCCGTACCCGCATCCTCCCCCTGCTTATGGGCGAAGCCAAACCCAACATTGACCCTGGCCTGTACGCTCATGGGCTGGACATCGGCGAAACCCAGGAACTCAATTGGGACCAGAACGAAGCTTTAGCCAACGCCTACGCCACCGACCTGGCCTTTCTGGTGCAAGGCCCGCCGGGCACAGGCAAAACCAGGGTGCTGGCCGCGCTGGCCCGCGCCCTGGCCTACGATGGCGAGCGCGTCCTCATCTGCTCCTTCACCCATCGCGCCATCAACAACGCCCTCAACGCGCTGGTCAAGCTCGACCCAGAGTTGGACGTGATTAAAATCGGCCACCCCATTCACGCCCACGATTTGCGCGCGCCCAACTACGAAAACTTCCACGAATCGCCACTGGCCGAGGCCAGCGGCGGCTACGTGATTGGCGCAACGCCCTTTGCGCCGCGCACAAAACGGCTGCAAGCGGTGGCCTTTGACACGGTGATTTTTGACGAAGCCAGCCAGATCACCTTGCCGCTGGCGGTGATGGGCATGTTGGCCGGGGAGCGGTACATTTTTTTGGGCGACCACAAACAGTTGCCGCCGGTGCTGACCACGCGGCTAACGGGTGGGGCGCTGCGCGATTCGGTCTTTGCTTATCTGGCGGGCAAGAATTTTGATAAGATGCTGACGGAGACGTATCGGCTGAATGATGTGCTGACGGCGTGGCCGAGCGTGCAGTTTTATGAGGGATTATTAACGGCCGTGCCCACCGCCGCCCACCGCCGCCTCCACTACCCCACGCCACCCACCCGGCTGGCCCACATCCTGCACCCCGACGAACCGAAGGTCTTCTGGGATCTGGCTCATCACAACAACACCGTTTACAGCCAAATCGAGGCGTCGGCCGTCGTGGACCTCATCACCACGCTGCTGGCCTGCGGCCTGCCCGCCGAGGAGATTGGCGTTGTCGCGCCGTATCGCGCCCAGGGGCGGCTGATTCGTAACCTGCTGCGGGAGTACGTGCCGGAACCCAGCCTCCGCCGTCAACTCGTCGTGGATACTGTCGAACGGATGCAGGGGCAAGAGCGCGACGTTATCATCCTGTCGCTGACCACCTCCGACCCCGGCTTTGCCGCCAACGTGGCCGAATTCTTCTTCCAGCCGGAGCGGCTCAACGTGGCTATCACCCGGCCGCGCAGCAAGCTCATCATCGTCGGCAGTCGCTTTGTCCTGAACACGCAAACGGCCGACCCGGCTTTACAGGCAATGGTGCAACTTTTAGAAAACCTGCTAGAAAGCTGCGCCTATTTCGCCGACGTACATACGGCTTCTCCTGAAATATGGGAAAGTGAATGGTAACGTTATGGCCCAACTCATCCCGTCAACCCCCATTCAAGGCTCTAGCGCAGAAACGATCCGGTTGTTTCATCTGCTCAAGCGGCTGCCGGAGAGTGTCGTCGTCGTTCAACGGCTGCCGGCGCTGCATGGCCCCGGCCCCGACTTTTTGCTGCTGCGCGACAACCGGGCGCTGTTTCTCGCCATCGCCACAACAACGCCACAAGAGGCGGAACGCGCCGGACAGTTGGGTTTGTTTGGCGGTGAGATACGGCCGTTAGGGCAGGGGGAACAAGAACGACTGGCCGATTTTTCGCATAGGACCAGGCTCGATTTGCCCGCCGCCATCCTTTTCCCCAATCTCAGCCAGAAGCAGATGGGCGAACCCATCACCACGATGGCTACGGCCGTCTGGGTCAGCAAAGAAGCCCTCGCCCCCGACCGTTTTGCCGACTGGCTGGACGACCAACTTTCTCCGCCGCTCACCGACCAACAAATCGGCCACCTCCGCGAACAATTCACGCCGGAAGTGATTGTGCCGGCCGCCTTCACCGTGCGGCAGCCCATCGAACGGCACACGGCAGCAGAACTCGGCCGTTACCTGCTCGATTACGACCAGGAATACGCGCTTAAACTGGACTTGAATCTACCCGAAACCGCCCAGGCCACCGCCCACGATTTCCAACTGCGCCTGATTAACGGTGTGGCCGGCAGCGGCAAATCGCTCATTATCATTTACCGCGCCCATATGCTGCGCCAGCTTTTCCCGCGCAAACGCATCCTCGTCCTCACCCACAACCGCGCCCTGATGCACGATCTGCGCCGCCGCTACAAAGAGATCAGCAAGGGGGAGCTTGACAATGGGCAAGGGGAGGTGCAGATGTATACGTTTATGGGTTGGTGTTTCCGTTATTGGCCGAAAACGGAAACCCGGCGCAAGCTCATCAGTTACCGGGAGCGGCTGGAGCTGGCGATGCAGATTGGGCATGAGCAGTTAAGGGACACGGCCGTTTCCGAACAGATGCTCCTGGAAGAGATAGACTGGTATAAAGACCGCCTGCTGTTCACCCGCGAAGAGTACCTGGCCGCCGACCGCGCCGGGCGCGGTTTTGCCCTCAGTCTGGCCATGCGTCACCGTCTCTTTGACGCCATCACCACCTACCACGAACGCTTACAGCAGCGCCACCTGATGGATTGGGGCGACGTGCCGCGCCAGTTGTGGCAATTGTGGCACAATGGCGCGGTAGCGCTGCCCCGTTACGACATCATCCTGATAGACGAGGCCCAATTCTTCGCCCCACTCTGGTTTGAAAT
Source organism: uncultured Chloroflexota bacterium (assembly GCA_937958365.1). Taxonomy (GTDB): domain Bacteria; phylum Chloroflexota; class Anaerolineae; order Promineifilales; family Promineifilaceae; genus Leptovillus. Next base: position 3,585 of record CALFEW010000914.1, read on the forward strand.
CATCAAGCGCATTCTTACGCCGAACACCGGCCACCTGTTTCTGGTGGCCGATGCCAGCCAGGGTTTCCTTAAGCGAGGGCAGTCCTGGCTGGCTAGCGGCCTCGACGTGCGCGGGCGCGTCCACCGGCTATGCAAAAGCTACCGCACCACCCGCGAAATCCTCGATTTTGCCACCTTGCTCTACCGCCGCCGGCTGCCCGACGAGGACGACGATATTGTCACGCCCGATTTAACCCACATGCCCAACGGCGTCCTGCCGGTCATCATCCCCCTGACCAGCCCGCAAGACGAGGTGACGCGGGTAATTAATGAAATCCGCCAACTGGCGCAGGGCGGCGTGCCCTGGCGGGATATTTTGCTCATCCATGCCAGCCGCGAGGAAATTGGGCCGATTTTG
>CALFEW010000915.1 GCA_937958365.1 uncultured Chloroflexota bacterium
ATGAACCGGAAAGGCTGGCGTATTTTGCCACGCTGAATCTGACGCCGGGCACGGACATTGAAATCAGTGGCCGCGCGCCGTTTAACGGCCCCCTGCGCCTACGTGTAGGCCATGAAGATGTCGTGTTAGGGCTGGAACTGACAAAATCTTTGTGGGTAACTTGAAGTAAGGCAGCCGATTAGGGAAATAAACGGCGGGTTTTAACTTCGGCCACAGCATCTTTGCGATAGCGGTAAAGCATGGCCGGACGGCCTTCTGCCTCTTCTTTCTTTCGCCCTGTTTCTTCCAATATTTCAGCCGATAGAATTTTGCGCCGGAAGTTGCGTTTGTCCAGCTGCTCTCCTAGAATGATTTCGTAGGCATATTGTAATTCGGAAAGCGTAAATACATCGGGGAGCAGTTCAAAGCCTACGGCCGTATATTCCAGTTTATACCGCAGCCGTTGCAGGGCATACGTCAATATTTCTTCATGGTCAAAGGCCAATTGGGGCAGGTCAAAAACGGAATACCAGGCAGTTTCAGCGGCATCATCGCCGGGGCGAGGCTGTATGGCGTCATGGGGGACCAACGCAAAATAAGCCACCGTAATCACTCGCGTGCGTGGATCTCGGTCTGGAGCGCCAAACGAGTATAGCTGCTCGCAGTAAACGTCGGTGACGCCAGTTTCTTCCGCCAGCTCACGGATGGCCGCCGCTTCCAGCGATTCCTGCATACGCACAAAACCGCCGGGAATGGCCCACACGCCGGCAAACGGTGGATATTTACGCTTTACTAAAAGGACTTGCAGGTCGTTATCTACCAGCGAAAAAATCACGACGTCTACGGTGACAGACGGCCGTTCATATTGTTTTGGGTCGTAGTTTTCAAACGTCTCGAAGCTCAACATTTCCTCCACAAAGAAGTTCATTGAATGGTTTGTCAAGCTGCTTATAAAAAGAAAAGCCCCAGCAAAGCTGGGGACTTATCATACCATGTTTTCATGAAAGGTAAGGATTTTAAGGCGCTTCCTCTTCATCTAATGTAGGAAATTCCAGGTCCCGCATGGAGGGTTCGATGCCGTATTCGCCCCTTTCTGGAATCCGCAATGCGCCCTGTTCCACCATTTGTGGCAGGGAAACAGTGACAGTGGAGAACACTGTGGTATCGCCAGGGGAGCGCAAAGCGAGTGAAATGTCTACTCCCCTTTCCAGCGACCACTTCAAGGCCAGGGCGTCTTGCGCCGGCATACTCAAAATGATGACGTCCGGCGTAGCATCCAGGCGTTCTGGGATGGGTGTAGGTGTAGGCACAGGAATATCGCTGCTCGCCGAAGCTAATTCAGCAGCAGCCGCGGCGGCGGCAGCTTCCTGGGCCAGTTCACGCGGATCACGCCAGGTACCCACCCACAAAACGGTAGCCTGCTGAATGGTCAATTGTGTAGCCCGCCGCTGTACTTGCGTACTTTGTGAGCCTTCTTGAGTGCTAAGCGGGCCACTGACTTCGCCCACCAACTCGATCTGGTCAATTAATTCCAGACGCCCTTCGAGCGCCGCAGGAAAAAGGAAATCACGCCCTTCTGCTAAAGCCAGATCATCCACCCGCTCGGTCACATTGGGCAGCTTGGTATTGAACTCAGGGTCCAGGGCGACAATGGGTAAAGACATTAAAATGTCTACCATGTCACCGGGGCGCATCGCATAGGCTGCGCCGGTGTAGCGATTAATTGGAAACGCGACGGCTACTTCACCCTGGTCTACGTATAACGCCAGATCAGAACCAAAGGCGGCCAGGTCGGTTGTACTGACAGCCAGCATGGGCGCGAGAATCGCCTGTCCTTCAACAATTTCTGTTTTGACAATTCGGCCGATCAGCTCTTGGGGGTCTGTAAAGACGTAACCACCTTGCAAGGCGATGTTAGAATCGGGTCTTGTTTCCAGTCTCAACAATTCAGGGCGGATGAGCGTACCAACCGGAAGTGTTCTATTGCTAACAACCACGTCAATATAGCGACTGACGGGGGTGGCTGTGGGAGCCGGCAACCCCGGTTCGGCTGGAGTCTCACCTGTTTCACCATCTATCGGCTCAGTGATTTCGCCCGACGTGATGTCGGCTGCGCTGCCGCCAAAGAAACGAATGTAAGCAAGAACAGCGCCTACAGCAAACAGTATAATGACTATAAACAGGAGAAGGAATGTTCTTAGACGCATGGTATCTATCCTATTAAACCCTGTCTACCCGCCGCCTTCCGGTGTAGGAGTTGGGGGAACTTCTTCTTCGACTACCGGGGTGGGTGTGACTTCGATGAATTCGGTGGTGAATTCAAAGTTGGGCGGAATAACGATATTGAAGCGTTCTTTGATGTAGTTAAAGTCCACGTTTTCAATGGTATAAAGTTGTGCATCGTTGATGCCGCGCAAGGCAAAGTCTATGCTGGCGTTGGATTCGATGCCGTATTTTAAGAGTAGCTGTTGTTGGGGTAACAAAGCCAACAGCAAGGTGTCCGGAGGGGTAGGCGTGGCGGTGGGAATCTCGCCAACGGCCGGTGTGGGCGTGGCTTCGCCTTCGGCAATGGGTTCGGGCGTAGGCGTGGCGGCGGACACCGGTAGTTCTGGCTGCCAGGTACCCACTTGAATGACTTTGGCGTTCTGCAAAATCATGGATACCAGGATGGGACGACGCTTGGATTCAGACGGGCCGATGTGGGTGACTTCACCCGTAGGCAGGTCCTCGAAACGGCCGTATGGATCAACCGTGATCAACATCGGATTGCCCTCTTCATCCCGCAGGTAGAAGGTGATGCTGTTTTCGAGAAGGGTCTGAAACTGAGGATCGATCTCTTGCAAGACAAAGGAGATCATGATGTCCACATAATCACCCTCGCTGATGCCGTAAGCTACTCCGGCCAGACGATCCATCGGCACAGCCTGGGCGACAAAACCAGGGGGGATCAGCGAAGATGGTCCATAAGATTCCGCGGCTACCAGCCGAATATCCTGGACCAGGGCATCTTTGGTCAGGGTTTGGCCCTGATAAATGTCTGAACGGGCATACAAACCGATAGCCTCGTTGACATCGGTGATGACATCGGGGCCAACGCTTTCGGGGAAACGCAAATCGGTTGTCAGCTCGTCGGCAGTCATTTGCCAGCCACGGGGGACGGTTTGCAGCGAAACGACCACTTCGACCATGTCTGTTCGTACTTCTTCATCTCCAGACAGGTCTTCTAGTCCAATCACAACAGGTTCATCTGTTTCTGTCGTGACTGGTGGCGATTCGCCAGTGTCAGCAACATCTCCGGTCGGCACAGGGGTAGGCGCTGACGCAGCGCTTTGCTGATTCCTGAAGATCAAAAATGCGGCTAAGGCAAACAGAAGAATGCCTATGATCAAAATTATAATAGCTATCGTACGACGGCCCATCGTTTTATCCCTTTACGTGATATAGTGACAAGGCTGTGTGTTGGCGCGGTGTGAGTCAATGGATGCGCCCCACAGGCGAGGGCATATATGCGGACTACTTGGGGTTTCAACCAAATATTGTTTGTTTCTAACAATATGTAAACCTCCCGATCTCGCATATGGTAGCATATGTAAAGTTGAATAGCAAATAACTAGTACTGTAGTCCTGAAGAGGCTCTGTCTGGCAGCAGGTAAATAAGGAGATATGAACGATTTACGGCCGTACGCTGGGAGAAATTGTGGGCGATCAGGGCGTAGGCCAAAAAGACATGGTTTCCGGCTGCTGCACTGGCATGAGAAAATAAAAAGTGCTGCCCTGGCCCGGCAAGCTTTCTAACCAGACACGGCCGTTATAAGCCTCCACCAATGCCCGCACCACCGATAACCCCATCCCCATGCCACCGGCCCGAACCTGAGCGTCGGTTCTGTCTGGATGGAAAAAATCTTCAAAGATACGCGCCTGGTCTTCCGGCTGAATACCCAGCCCTTCATCCTGGACGCTGATCACCGCAAATTCTTGCTGTCGCCCTTCATCCCATTGCAGGCTGCTGCGGATGCGTATTTCCCCGCCCTGTATGTTGTATTTGATGGCGTTAGCGAGCAGTTCTTCCAAAATGGTGGCAACGTGCATAGGATCCGCCTGAATGACGTTCAGACGCTCATCCAGTTGAATGGTGAAGCGCTGTCCGTTGGCGGCGGCTTTGGGCAGCAGCTCGCGGGTAATCTGATGAACGATCTGTGGCACGCTGGTGTGGTCTGACGTGAACGCCATCTGCCCACCTTTGACGGCCGCAGCAAAGAGCAGACTGTTGATGAGCTGGATCATACGGGTGACGTTGCGTTGAATTGGCCTGGTAAACGTTTTTTGCAAATCGGTCAGGGGACCGCCAGCGCCGCTATCCAGCAATTCAGTATAGCCCTTAATGGCCGTCAGGGGCGTACGCAGCTCGTGCGACACCGTCGCCAGAAAACCTTCCCGGCTGCGTTTGGCCTGCTGCTCGGTGGTGACGTCGCGTAGAATCGCCACAGTTCCCTGGGCGACGCCGGTATGGCTGTAAATAATGGTCATCCGTCCCTGGATGATACGGCCGTTTATCTCAAAATTATCACGCTCCAAACGTTGGGTCACGGGGTCCTGGGGCGTGTTCGGCGTGGTGGTAGCCAGCATAGGCAGGTGAGTCAGGATGTCTGTCACCGGATGCCCCACCAGAGTGGACGTTTCCTGGCCAATAATGACCGCCGCCGCCTGATTGACGTAAGTGATCGTGCCATCCACGCCGCTGAATACGATGCCATCCGCCAGACATTCTAAGATCGGTTGTTGTGATTGCAGCGTCTGCGGCGACACGCTGCCGCTGACATAGGCTGGCTGCTGGTAAGGCGCAGCTTTAAAAAAAAAAAAAATGGGGATAGCGGTGGGTGTGGTCTGGCGCAGCGTGACAAAC
>CALFEW010000916.1 GCA_937958365.1 uncultured Chloroflexota bacterium
TACCCACAAAGATTTTGTCAGTTCCAGCCCTAACACGACATCTTCATGGCCCACACGTAGGCGCAGGGGGCCGTTAAACGGCGCGCGCCCGATGATTTCAATATCTGTACCCGGCGTCAGATTGAGCGTAGCAAAATACGCCAGCCTTTCTGGCTCATGGGTGCGCACCCGACTGATTTGCCCTTTGTGCCCCACAGCCAGATTGATGATGCAAATGTCGTTTACAGGGGGCAAATTGCCATCTTCGTCAGGGATAGGTTCGCCGTGCGGGCAGCGTTGGGGGAAATGGGTCATCTCGGCCATGCGCTGCGTCAGAGCGTCATTCAGCCCTTTGCTTAACTCGTCGGCGTACTCGTGAACCTCATCCCAGGCGAAACCCATCACCTGTACCAGAAAAACTTCCAAGATGCGATGTCGCCGAATTTCTTCCAGCGCCGCTATGCGCCCGCGATCTGTCAATTCTACCCCTTGATAGGGCACGTGTTTGACATAACCTGCGCTTTTCAGGCGTTTTAACATTCTGGGTACGGCCGGCGCAGAAACGCCCAGTCGGTCGGCCAGGTTGGTGGTGCTTACTGTTGGCGAGTCTTCTTGCAGCCGATAAATCTCAGCCAGATATTCACGCATTGCAGCGCTGGGGTTCATTGTTCAATGCTCCTTGAGCTTTGGAACATATTATCCCATTCTCTATGCTTGCGCCAACCGCCCTGCTAACCCTCGGGCGCCATTGGGATGACGGCCGTTACCCATTAACGTTCGGCGCTGGCGATGGCTTCCAATTCCTCGATGGTGCTTTCGAGCAGCGTGACCAGGTCTGTTAACATAGCAGTATCAAAGCGGAATTCTGCACCGGCGGCGGCAAAAAGTTCCGGCAAGGTCCGGGTGTTGCCTAAAGCCAATGCCTGGCGATAAGCAGCCACCGCTTGCGCCTGATCCTGGCGAGCGTTGCGCCAAACTTGCAGCGCGCCTACCTGAGCCATGCCGTATTCGACGTAATAAAACGGTGAGCCAAAAATGTGGGGCTTGCGATGCCAGCCGGTCACGCGGGCTGCTTCGTACCCGGTCCAATCCACACCGGGCATGAAACGGGTCCACAAGTCGTCCCACGCCGCGTCACACTGAGCGGCGTTGCGGGCTTCTTCGGGGTGGGTGTATACCCAATGTTGGAAAGCGTCTACCACAGCCATATAAGGCAAAAAGGTGACGATGCCTTCAAGATGTTCGATGCGCGCTCTGGCCGCTTCGGCGGGAGTATAAAATCCGCCGAATTCTTGGGTGAGGTAAGGGGCGGCCAGAAGTTCCATAGACATGGAGGCGACTTCGCAAAATTCCATGGGCGCGTCGGTTTGCCATATGAGCGGGATTGCTGCCGTCTCGAAGACGTGGAAGGCGTGGCCAGCTTCGTGCAGCAGGGTTTGCACGTCGTCGTGCAGCCCGACGCCGTTCATGAAGATAAACGGCCGTCTCTGCACCGGCAGCGCTGCACAGTAACCCCCTAACGCTTTACCCGGTCGCGTCTGCAAATCCAACAAGTTTTCTTCGGCCATCACGGCAAAATGACGCCCCAAACCGGGATCCACTTGATTCAAGATGTTCAGCGAGCCTTGAATTAAAGCGTCCTGGCCCTGATACGGCTTGAGGGCGGGGTGTTCGCTGGTGTCTACGATGACGTCCCAGGGGCGCAAATGCGCCAGACCCAGGCGCTGGCGCTTTCTCTCATAGATGCGGCTGGCGGCGGGCACAACGGCCGTCTCAATCGCCTGGTGAAACGTCAAACAATCGTCGGGGGTGTAATCGAAACGGCCGTATTTCCGAAATGTATAAGCCCGAAAATCTGGCAAGTCCGCATTTTGGGCTACTTGTTGGCGCAAAACCAGCATATCGGCGTAAAGCTTATTCAGCGCCTCTCGCTGGCTCAACCACAAATCTATCGTTGTCTGCCATGCCTGCTCGCGCACCTGACGATCTTTGTCTGTTAGATATTGCCCCAACTGCGACAGGTTATGTTCCTCGCCGTTCCAATCTGTTTTCAGACCGCCGGTTATTTTGTCGTACGCATTGTCCAACTTCGCCAGTTCTGTTTGCAGCGGCACGTTTTCATCGCGGTAAAGATCGGCTTCATTGCGCATGTGCCGCAAAAACAACGCCAAATCCTCCCGGTCGGACATATCCAGCGCCAACAGGCGTGTTTTGAGAGCCTGATCAGCCATCGTTGCCGAAGGCAAAATGTTCTCGATGAAGTCCAGGTAAGCCTGTTCTTTGGTGGCGTCGGTGGTGTCTATGGATTTCTCAATGGAAATGACGGTCATTGCCTCGTACAAAATGCGGCTGAGATCGGACCAATAGGTCAACCATTGCTCGCGGTCTGCGGAGGGGATAACGGCCGTTTCCAGTGCTGAAAAATGAGAGGCAAAGGCTTGCCAATTTAAAGGTTGTATCTCGCTGACAGTTGTGGGTAATGGGGGAAATTGCATGGTGACGCTCTCCTTTAAAAGAATTTAACGCCTGGAATCAAAAACAACAAACACAAAAAAAGCCCTTGTGTGGGCACAAGGGCTAAGGCTATCTTAGAGGCGACGACCGGATTCGAACCGGTGATGAAGGTTTTGCAGACCTCTGCCTTACCACTTGGCCACGTCGCCAGAAACACGTTCGGCAGGCTTAAGCCTGCCGAATTTTTGAGCGGGCAACGAGATTCGAACTCGTGACCTTCTCCTTGGCAAGGAGACGTTCTACCACTGAACTATGCCCGCATTGCTACCTGAGTTTTAGAGCAGATGCCAGGACCCAGACTCGAACTGGGGACACCTGCATTTTCAGTGCAGTGCTCTACCAACTGAGCTATCCCGGCAAGTATTGAACTTTTAACATTTGCTGTAAAGCGACCGTGATTCTATCCAAAGGTGTGGTGACTGTCAAGTCCTCGTGCGTATTTTTGCCAACAGGAGTAAACTATTTGCGGGAGTGGTTGTGTCCTGGTGGGCGCCCCAGTCTTCAAAATTGGTGGCCGGTTGCGCGGAGCAAGCGGCGGTGGGTTCGACTCCCATCCATTCCCGCCTCGTTTGTCAATGAGACGCAGATCAACCCGGATAAACACGGCTCAGAACCCGTGTGACGCTGGTTGGTCTGCGTTTTTTAGTCCTGAACAGGCAGGCCGCTGGGCACGGCCGTTGGCTGAACGTGCGTCAGGTCGGTAACGGCCGTATCCGTCAGCGCCTGCAAAAAAGCAACCAGCGCCTCGATTTCCCCCGGTCCCAGACGGCGCGCTGCCGCCAACTGCGGCGCTAACGAAGCCAGCATCTCCTGGTGAAGAGTCGAGTCTTGCTGCACCGTGTTCTGCAAATAGCCGGGCAGGTTGGCGGCGGCGTCATAGGTGGACAGGGCGGCGGCCGGGTCTATGTGATGGACGATGACGCCTTCTAGCGTGGCGTAAGCCCCATTGTGCAGCCAGGGGCCGGTGGCGGCGACATTCAGCAGCGAAGGCGTGCGGAAAGCAAATTTGTCTTCCGGGCGGCCGGTTTCGTAGGAACGGCCGTAATCCAGCGGCGCGCCTGTCCCTTTGCCCGGCCCAAACTGCGGCGCGGCCAGGTTGTAATACGCCTGGTCGGTGAGCAGCGGGCCGTTGTGGCATTGGCCGCAGCCCGCCTCGCCAAAGAACAACACCGCTCCCTTCTTCGCCGTTTCCGACAGCGCTGCCGTGTCGCCCTGTAGATAGTGGTACCAGGGACTTTGATATTGGTCGAAGGCGTCGGCTTCAAAGGCGGCGATGGCGTTGGCGGCGTGGGCAAAGGTCAGGTCGGTGGTGGGGACGTTGGGATAGGCGGTTTGGAACAGGGCGACGTAATCGGGAAAGGCCAGCAGGCGGGCCATCAAACCATCCCAAATACCCGTCCAATCGTTGTTGGGTATGACTGCCAGTTCGTTGGGCTGCCCCAATACATCCATGTCACCGGGCAGGCCGCGCATTTCATCTATGGAGGTGACGGGGAACATGGCCTGCACGGCCAGGACGCTGTCCAGACCGGGCGGCAGTTGGCTGCCTGCTGGGCTGACAAAATAACCGCGCACGCTGGCGGCGACACGGCCGTCCCAAAACATGGTCTGCCAGTCGGCGCTGCCCCGGTTGAAAACGTCTGGGGCGCTGCGGGCGATGAGTGAACGGCCGTTGCCCAATTCCCGCTCTGTCCCCAACCCGTGCCCGCCTGTGCCCATCGAAAGTGGCAGGCTGTCTGCCGTGCTGAGTGTGGGGTGATGGCAGGTGGCGCAGGAAATGTCCCGGTTGCCGCTGAGTTCCTTGTCAAAAAATAGCGCCTGCCCCAACGCCACCAGGGCCGGATCGGCCGGTGGGCCAGGTGCAAAGGGACGAATGTCCTGGGCGGCGATCATTGCTTGCAACTGCTGGTCCACCGTTTCTACCGGCCCGCAGCCAATTAGCAGGGTGGCAAGGATAAACATTCCGGCCGCCCACGTTCCTATGTCTATTTTCCGCATAACTTGCCTGCTCCCGCGCAAAATTTGCATCCCATTATCCGGGCTTTGCATTTTTGGCTATGCCCACCGATAATGAAACCTGTCGCCGGATTATAGGTCATGTGGGCGATTCTTTGTAGCTTGCCGAAAGGAGACGATGAGGCCTGTGCTATCGTTAGAACGACAAAATGCGCTGCGCGAGCAATACCGGGCGCTGCATCCCGGCTGGCGGCCGGCGACCGAAGTGTACGCAGAAATGGTGCGGCAAAGTATACGGCCGTCAGCCCGCGTATTAGACCTGGGTTGCGGCCGGGGCGGGTTGGTGGAGCAGTTGAACCATCCTTTGAGCCAGGTGGTGGGCGTGGACCCGGACTGGCAGTCGCTGCGCGAACATCGGCTGCCGCTGCCGCGTGTTGTGGCCACCAGCGAGGCGCTGCCTCTGGCGGCTGGCTGCGTGGACGTGGCGTTTGCCAGTTGGCTGCTGGAGCATTTGGCACGGCCGTCTGTGACGTTTGTTCAACTGGCGCGGGTGCTGCGGCCGGGCGGTGTGTTTGTCTTTATCACGCCCAATAGCTGGCATCCACTCTCCGGGCTGAACCGGACATTGGGCCGCTTTGCCCGCGTGCAAGGGGCGCTGGTGGCCAGGGTTTACGGCCGTGCCGAATCCGACGCCTTCCCCACCTTTTATCGGGCCAACTCCCCGGCCGCGCTGCGCCGACTTGCGACAATGCACGGCCTGGAACTCAGCGTCCTGCATGCTATTCCCGATCCCACCTATCTGGCGTTTAACCAACCCCTGTTTCGATTGATGGTTTACGTGGAAGGGCGATTAGCCACCGACCGGCAGCTTCATCTGGTGGGCTGCCTGCGGCGGCCGGAGTAGACAATGCCTGATCTGCCATTCGGACGCCGGTTGTTTTACCGTTACCTGGGGCTGGCGTATGCGTTTACCTATTGGACCGGCCACAGGAGCTTTTTGGGGGCGACTTTCCGGGGCTGGATTAAGTTTCTGGCGCTGGTCTTGCTGGTAACTGCCTTGCTGTTTCGTTGGGGGGTGTGGGGGATTGGGGGCACGGCCGTTCTCCTGATCTGGATACATTTCAGTTATTGGCGGGCAAAAAAGGCGGGTTACAGCAAATTTGTGCCCGACGAAAGCGGCTCATTTCCGCCAGATGAAGCCGCCGGTCTGCCGCCTTATCAACGCACCTCCCTTTGGGCCACCGGCGTTTATTACGTCACCGAATTCAGCAAGGCGGTGCTGCTGCGACCGGCCGAATATTGGCAAGCGCCGTTGGGTCAGCACATTGTGATGGTGGAGCATAGGAAGCAGAAGTACATTTACCAGTTTTTTGACGCGCGCACGCTGCAACAGGTGCAAAAGGGCTGGCTGATTTTTGGCGCACGGCCGTTAAACAGCCTGGCTGTTACCTTCATTTCTGCCTGGGTGGGCGATGAGGATGCGCCGGTGGTGGAGACGATTTACTTTTCGTTTGCTGATGTGGCCGGGCAAACGGCCGTCTGGCAGACGATTGTTAGAGACGTGGAGGCGTGAACCGTGTTCCGTATACCGTTACGGAATACGGAATACGGATTACGGAATACGGATTACGGTTCACGGAAAAACAGCCGTCTATTACCCGCCGGGGGTTGGGGTGGGTGGCGGCGGAGTGGTCGTGGGCACGGTTGTGGGCAGGATGGTGGGGGTGGCTACGGCCGTTTCGCTGGCGGCCGCCGCGGTTGGTTGTTCTTCGGCTGGGGGCAGCAGGCGCGCCGTCAGAATTTTGTCCAGTTCGTCCCAGGCGCTTTCCAGGT
>CALFEW010000917.1 GCA_937958365.1 uncultured Chloroflexota bacterium
CTTCTTGCGCACCCAACTCACCCAGGGCGTCGTGGGCACGCCCCTCTACATGGCCCCGGAACAGTGGTTGCAACAGCCGCTAGACGCCCGCGCCGACATTTACGCCCTGGGCTGCATTTTGTACGAGATGCTCAGCGGCCGTTTTGCCGCCGACGGCCAGAATAAAAACGAAATCCGTGACATCCACCTCTCCGGCAGCATCAAAGCGCCGCCCAGCCTGCTGCCCCGCGAGGTCGTCTTCTTTTTGCGCAACTGCCTCATGGTGAATCCCGATCAACGCTACCGGGATTGGCAAGTGCTGGAAAACGCCCTGATAGACGTCTACCGTCGGGTGATTGACAGCGACGTGCCCTCGGAACGGCTGGCAGGCGATGCGTCACGCCTGGACCGCATTGCCCTGGGTCAATCGTACAACAGCATGGGCATGTCTTACCTGGATATCGGCAAGCTGGATGTGGCCGTGATGTACTTCGAGCAGGCCGTCCTGATCGCCCGCGCCGAAAAATCGCTGACGCTGGAAAGCAGCGGTTTGGGTAATTTGGGGCTGGCGTATCGAGCGATGGGCTTTACGGCGCGGGCGGTGGAATTCCACGAAGAGCAGTTGGCGATTGCCCATGAAATTGGCGACCGGGCCGAACAGGGGCAATCGTTGGGCGAATTGGGGCGTGATTTTCGCGCTCTGGGTGATGCGCGCCGGGCGGTGCGGTTCCATGAACAGCAGTTGGCGATTGCCCGCGAGACGGGAGATCGGTACAAGGAAGCGGCGGCGCTGGATAGCCTGGCGCTGACCTATCAACAGTTGGGCAATGTCGAACGCGCCGTGTCGCTGAACAAACAAACGCTGGCGATTGCCAAAGAAATTGGCGATCAGGTACGGGTGAAAAGCGTGCTGAGCAACATGGGCCGCATCTATCTGGAAGCGGGCGACGCCAAAGAGGCGGTGGCGCTTTTCAAACAATCGTTGGACATCTCTTACCAATTGGGCGACCGGGTGGGTGAGGGGGAAGCGTATGGCGATTTGGGCGACCTGTACCGCTCGTTGGGGCAGTTGGACCGGGCGGTGGAGTTGTATAAGCGGGGGCTGCAAATTGCTCAGGAGGGGAAGAACGGCCGTAAAGAAGCTGAAAACCTCTGCCGTTTAGGCGACCTGTATATGGACAATGGCAGCACGGACAAGGCCGAAGTCTTTTACCAGGATGCGCTGTCCGTCGCCCAGCAGATGAACGCGCAGGCCAGTCACATGGTCACGCTGGGCAAACTGGGCGAAGTGTACATGAAGCTGGGCGATTACATGAAAGCGGCCAGCTTCCACAAGCGCCAGCTTTTATTGGCCCGCGAGCTAAACGATCACCGCCAGGGCAAGCTGGCTTTGGTGGGCATCGGCAAAGCCTACGACCGTTGGGGCGACCCGGCGCGGGCCATAGATTATTTTGAAAGACACCTCAAGATTTCGCGGCAGGAGAAGGACTGGACGGCCGTTGCCGAAATGCTTTATGCCCTGGGTGAGCGGTATCACAAAACCAAGCTGCTCCAACAAGCCTTTGACGCCTATGAGGAATATGTGACCCTGATGCGTCAGGCAGAAGACTTTAAAGCTGTGGGGGATGGCCTGAACAAATTAGGCAACGTTGTCCGCGATGGCAATGACGCCAAACGCGCCATCGAACTGTACAAAGAGGCGATGGACCTGGCTAAAGAGCAGGACGATCTGGTCGGCGAAGCGTGGGCAACGAGTAACATGAGCATTGCCTATAGCTTGATGACCAAGCAGTGGCAGGCTTCTCGCCACTCAGACCGCGCACTGAAGCTGGCGATTCGCAGCGGGGATATGCCGGTGATTGCCCGCGCCAATTATCGCCACGCGCTGGTTATTTTCCGCCAGGAAAAGTCTGATAAGGCTTTGCCTTTTGCGCAGCAAGCCCATCAGTTGTACACACGCCTGAAAGACCAGGAAATGTTAGACAAAACCGACCGCCTGCTGGCGGCGATTGAGAAGCGGCGGAAGAAATCGGGGATTTTTTCGTAAGTCGTATTCCGTATTCCGTAGTTGGTCATCGGAACACGGTTGCCAGACCGGGGAGCAATTCATCAGCTTTAGTCACAGGTTGGGTGACGTCGAAAAGTAAATAGAGACCGGCTTCGCGGGGGTGGGCGTGTTTGGCGCTGGCCAGACGAAGCTGCCGTTTGTTGACGAGTTTGTGGCCGCCATCGCAATCTATGTGGCCGCTGACGAGGACGCTCTGCGGCTGCGGGCAGCCATCAGAGAGAACCTGGAGGAAGGTATGCAGGTGGGCGGTGTA
>CALFEW010000918.1 GCA_937958365.1 uncultured Chloroflexota bacterium
CCTTCTTTAACCTGATCCCCATTCCACCGTTAGACGGCTTCAAAATTTTGATGGGCATCTTGCCGCCAGACATCGCTTACCGGATGCGTCCATTAGAGCAGTATGGTTTTCTGGTTTTGATGTTCGCCATTTTCATCCTGCCGATGCTGGGCATTGACCTCATCAGCAATTTGATCATGGTTCCGTCGTCTATGGTTTTGTCCTTTTTGATTGGGCTATAAGTGGGCGGCGTCTGGTATCGGCTGCGGCAGTTCTGGCAAAATATCACAGCGCCGCAGTTTACGGCCGTTGCCCTGGCAGAAGTTGCCGCCCGGCTGACGCCAACCGAAATGGCCCTTTTTCAGCAGTTTACCAACAGCGACCGGTGGCATAGCTACCGGGTGATGAAAACTTTGCAAACGGCCGGTCAGACGCACCCGGATTTATTGACGGCCGCTTTGCTGCACGACGTAGGTAAAACCCGCGTCCCGCTGACTGTGTGGGAACGATCGTGGATTGTGGCGGCAGAGATGGCGTGGCCGGGGAAAACGGCCGTTTGGGGGCAGGGCGCGCCGGTGGGTTGGCGACGGCCGTTTGTCGTCAAAGCGCAGCATCCGGCCTGGGGCGCGGCGATGGCCGCCGCCGCCGGCAGCCACCCATGGGTCGTCGAGTTGATTGGCCGCCATCAAGACGTTGTGTCGGAAACGGCCGTGACTCCCACCGATGAACTGCTTCGCCATCTCCAATGGGCGGATGATCAAAACTAATTGGGCGTGGAGTAGAAAACACTATGTTTGCAGAATTATGAATGGAACGCGGATAAACGCCGATGCGGCCGATTTTCGCGGATAAAAACCATCCATATCAGCGTTAATCCGCCGCATCCGTGAAAATCCGCGTCCTATTTCTTAAAAGTGCAAAGGCAGTGGAAAAGAGGAAAGGCAATGAAAGCACAAAATATATCCATTATCGGCCTGGGGCGGTTGGGTGCATCCATTGGTCTGGCCGTGAAACAATCGTCGCAAAACCTCACCATCATCGGGCATGATCGCCAGCAAGATGTGGCTAGAATCGCGCAGGCTTCGCTGGGCGCGGTAGATAAGTTGGAGACCCATGCCCGCAGCCTGGTCGCCCGTGCCGACATTTTGGTGCTGGCCGTGCCTATATCGGAACTCGAACCTCTGCTGTCCGTCATTGGCGACGCCATCCAGGCGCACACACTGATCTTGGACTTTTCCAGCCTGAAGCAGCCCGGTCTGACCTGGGCCGCCAAATATTTAGCCCAGGGCCATTACGTGGGCGCCAGCCCTGTTCTGGCGGCCACTTGGTTGAGCGACGGCCGTACCGAGCTGGAAGCTGCCAGCGCCGATTTGTTCAAGGACAGCATTTTCTGCCTGATGCCCTCGCCCAAAGCCGACCCGCAGGCGGTGGAAACGGCCGTTAGCTTCGGTTCCTTGCTTGGTGCGGTTCCCTACTTTGTGGACCCCCTGGAATACGACAGCCTGGTGCAAGGGTTGGAAGCTGTCCCCGGTTTATTGGCCGCGGCCATGTACCGCGCCATTACCCAATCTCCCGGCTGGCGCGACATGCTGCGTTTTGCCGGGCTGCCCTTCGCCCAAACCACACAGCCCCTCAGCGCTGGACCCGATGTCGCTTACCAGGCATTGAACAACAAAATAGCCACTCTGCGCTGGTTAGATGCCCTCATCGAAGAGATGAAATCATTGCGTCAACTGGTCAACGCCGGCGAAACCGAGATGCTCTCATCCATCTTTACTGATCTCCATCTGGAACGGCAGCGCTGGCTCGCCGAGCGAAGCAAAAATGAGTGGGCCGAGGTACCGGCTTCAGAAATTCAGGGAAATACAATTGGCAGCCAGTTCCTGGGCGCTTTTGGCGACCTCGAGTTTTTCATTGGTTTCCGCAATGGCCTCCTCAAGTGTGCGCAATTCCTCGCGCGGTTCTTCGCCGACGGCGCTGGTGCGATAGCGGACGGCGCGCACGTCGACTTGCTCACCACCTTCCGCAAATAGGCTCTCCGATGTCACTTGCTCCGGGAGGTTTCCGACCACGAGTTCGCGACTTCCGGCCGCACCCTCGAGCGGGATC
>CALFEW010000919.1 GCA_937958365.1 uncultured Chloroflexota bacterium
GCGCGACATCATGATCGTCACCGAATACAACGGCCACACCCAGGGCTTCCTGGTCGAGGCGGTGGACACCATCCTGCGGCTGGACTGGGCGCAGATGAAGGTGCCGCCGGAAATGCTGTCGGCGCGCATGGGCGGTCTTGTCACCGCCATCACGGAACTGCAGGACAGCCGCCTGGTGATGCTGCTCGACGTCGAACGGGTGCTCTCCGAGACGACGCATTTCGACGACGAGTTCATCTACCGCGAGATCAAGCCGATCGGGCGCAGCGACGCCCTGGTGCTGACCGGCAACAGCCACCCCGAAGAAACCATGCTGCCCTACCAGCCCATTCTCCAGATGCTACGGCAGGCGCTGCCCCTGCACAGCCGCTGGCAGCCAACGCCGCCCATCTGGTTGGCCGAACTGGCGCGGCTATTGCCGGAACTGCGAGCCTATTCCCCGGATTTACCAGCAGCGATGGACGTGGAACCGGAGCAGGCGCAGGCGCGATTGTTTGAAGCGCTGTGGCAGGTGTTTGCCAATCTGGCCGTCGCCTCGCCGCTGTTGCTGTGCCTGGATGACGTGCATTGGCTGGATACGGCCACGCAAGGCTGGCTGCAATACCTTACCAACCGGCTGTCCGGCAGTCAGATTTGTATTCTGGCTGCCTACCGCTCATCCTCTCCACTAGAGGTGGATGGCTGGCAGCGGGCGTTACGACGGGCCGATTTGATGGCCGACGTGTCATTGGATGGATTGGCGGAAACGGCCGTAACCACCCTGCTGCGCCAACTGCCGGAGAGTCCGCCGCAGGCCGAACAACTGGCCACCCGCATCCATGCCGCCACCGGTGGCAACGCCTTCTTTGTTCTGGAAACGATTCGTGAACTGCTGAGCGCCGGACAACTTGCCGGTGACGCCGTTTTGCCGCTGCCGCCAACAGTGCGTGACGCTGTGCTACGTCGGGCCGGACGGCTCACCCCGCTGGTGCGCCAGGTGTTGGAGGTGACGGCCGTCTTGTCGCCAACCGCGACCCTGGAGGCCATCACCGAAACAGCCGGGCGGGATGCAATGGAAACGGCCGTTAGTCTGGAAGAGCTGATTGATAGGCAGATGCTCTGGTCGGATGGGGAACAGTTTCATTTTCAGCACGCTCTGGCGAAGGATGCGATTTACCAGGAAATCAGCCCATGGCGGCGACGCCTGTTACACCGGCGGGCAGCCAACATCCTGGCAAGCCTGCCTGAATCTGAGAAAGAACTGGCCGTCATCGCGGCTCACTTTGAGGGAGCTGGCGATGTGATGGCGGCCATTGACTATTATCGGCAGGCGGCGGCGGCAAACATGACAGTTTATGCCCATCAAACAGCCACCCATCATCTCCAACGGGCGCTGGCCCTGGCCGCCGAAACGCCCCTGGCTACGGCCGTTCTGCCACAATTGCACGAATTGTTAGGTGATAGCCTGGTTATCACGGGGAGATTTGCCGACGCTGAAACGGCCTACCGGACGGCGCTAACCTGCTTACCGGAAAACAATCCATTCGCGCTGGCGGACATAGAAAGCAAGCTGGCGGCGACGCTGCCGGCACAACGACGGCTGGCTGAGGCCGAGAGCCTTTATCGGCAGGCATTGTCCCGCCTGGATGCGCTACCGGTAACGGCCGTGGCGCAGTGGCAGTCAACCAGGCTTAACATTCTGCTGGGTTTGTTGGATGTACTCTATTTCACGTTAGTCCCCGAACCGATGGCCCGTCTGTGGGCAGAAGCAGAAGCGCTGCTCGAAGCCGGGGGTACCCTTGAGCAGCAAGTCCG
The DNA here is from genome assembly GCA_937958365.1 of uncultured Chloroflexota bacterium. Classification (GTDB taxonomy): domain Bacteria; phylum Chloroflexota; class Anaerolineae; order Promineifilales; family Promineifilaceae; genus Leptovillus. The sequence goes on from CALFEW010000919.1 coordinate 1,795, forward strand.
TTACTACACCCGCCTGAACCAGATGGTTTACCTTCAGCATCAATTTCGGACGCCAGACGACAACATTCCCCGGGCCAGACGCGCCCTGGCGCTCGCCTACGAATCTGGTAACAGGTGGCTCATCATCCGGCAGCACTTTCATCTGGGTTTTCATTTCCTCTGGTCAGGTGAACTGACCGATGCCCGCATACACCTGGGGCAAGCATTGACGTCGGCCGGCGAGTTAGGCGATATATGGCTGCAAATTCAGAGCCTGGTTTATCTATCTATCCTGTGCCGGTTAACGGGTGAGGTTGAGCAGGTGGCTGCCTATCTTGAAACGTTCCTGGTCCTTAGCCGTCACAGTAAAAACGTTATGTATGTTGGCGTGGGTGAGGCACAGCGCGCCTGGCTGCATTACCAGGCCGGTGAATGGCCCCAGGCGCAGGCGGTGGCGGAAGCGGCGCTGGCGACCTGGAGTGAAGCCGCTTATCCGTTCCATTGGCTGGCGGCGTGGCCGCTGCTGGCGCTGGCTTTACGCCAGAACCGGCTGCCGGACGCCATTCATGCGGCCAGGGCCATGGGGCAACCCAGACAACAAAAACTCCCGGACGAGATAGAGGTGCAGCTGCAAACGGCCGTGTCGGCCTGGGAAGCGGATGATGTGGCTGGCGCACAGGATGCGTTGAGAACGGCCGTAACCCTTGCTCACCAACACGGTTATCTTTAATCCTCCAAAATAAAAAATTGAATACACCCCTTTTGTGGGACATTGTGTTGACATTTGTCTGATAGTGTAAAGGCGTGTTATGTATTGGCATGGGAGGAGGC
>CALFEW010000920.1 GCA_937958365.1 uncultured Chloroflexota bacterium
TCCACCCGGAAACGCCGCCGGAAGAAGGGTTGTTTAACAACGACCTGGGTTGGGCCTTGTGGTCGGTGGCCCATTTTGTAGAGGTGTACGGCCTGGACGACTTTGACATTTCGCTGGCAGCCATGCACGACATCACCAGCCGCTTTTCCTGTGAGTTTGCCATACGGCCGTTCCTCGTCCGTTACCCGCAGCCAACCCTGGCCGTGTTAGATGGCTGGACCGCCGACCCCAGCCCGCACGTGCGACGGCTGGTCAGCGAAGGCACGCGCCCGCGCCTGCCCTGGGGCATGCGCCTGAACCAGTTCATCACCGACCCCACGCCCACCCTGGCGCTGCTGGAAAAGCTCAAAGACGACCCGTCGGAATACGTGCGCCGCTCGGTAGCCAATCATCTCAACGACATCACCAAAGACAACGCCGACCTGGCCCTGGCGACGCTGCGCCGTTGGAATGAAGGGACGCCATCGCCGGAAACCATCTGGATCACCCGCCACGCGCTGCGCTCGCTGGTGAAGGCGGGCCACCCGGAGGCGCTGGCGTTGATGGGCTTTGGCGCGGCGCAGGTGGCGCTGACCAGCTTTGCCATTGACCCGCCGACCATTCAGATGGGCGAATCAGTTGCCTTTCGTTTTACGCTGCACAACGACACGGCCGTTGCCCAAAATCTGGTCATTGATTACATGGTGCATTTTATGAAGGCCAACGGCCGTACCAGCCCCAAGGTATTCAAGCTGAAAACGGCCGTTCTCCCCGCCCACAGCACGCTCACCGTGCAGAAAAATCACACCATCAAGCCCATCACCACCCGCCGCTACTACCCCGGCGTCCACCGCCTGGAAATTCAGGTGAACGGCCAGGTGTTGGGCGGCGGCGAGTTTGAGTTATGCGCTTAGATAGCTGGCGAACCATTGGGCGGGTGCTGCTGAAAACGGCCGTCCTCTTCCTCCTCCTCAACGCCCTGTTTGCCTGGCTCTATCCGCTGGAAACGTTGGGCCGCCTGTCGCTGTACAACGGGCTGCTGCCGGGCCGCGAACGGCTGCCCTACGGCGAAAACCCGGCCGAAAGCCACAGCCTCAGCCTCTACAATGTGCCCGCCATGCTCGCCAGCCACGCCATCCACCAGCCCAAAGCCGCCGACGAGTTTCGCGTGCTGCTCATCGGCGATTCGGGGACGTGGGGCTGGTTTTTGGAGAATGACGACACGCTGGCCGGGCAGCTTAATACGCTGGGGCTGCAAACGGCCGACGGCCGTACCGTGCGCGTCTACAACTTTGGCTACCCCGTCATGGCCCTCAGCAAAGATTTGCTGCTGCTGGACGCGGCCAGGCAAACCCAGCCCGACCTCATCCTCTGGCCGGTGACGTTGGAATCGTTTCCCCGCGACAAGCAGTTGTTCCCGCCGCTGGTGCAGAACAACCCGGCGCGCATGGGGCGGCTGATACAGGCGTATGGGCTGGATTTGGATGTGGCTGACGGCCGTTTCGTCACCCCCGCCTTCCTCGACCGCACCATCGTCGGGCAGCGCCGCAATCTGGCCGATTGGCTGCGTTTGCAGCAGTTTGGTTTCGCCTGGGCGGCGACGGGCATAGATCAGGCCATCCCCGCCGAGTTTGAACTGCGCCGTTCCGACTTTGCGGCCGACGTAAGCTGGCAATCGTTCGCCGAACCGGTCACGCTCACCACCAACGACCTGGCCTTCGACGTGTTGACTGCCGGCATGACGCTGGCGGGCGACGTGCCCGTCCTGCTCATCAACGAGCCAATGTTCATCAGCAGCGGCCAGAACAGCGACCTGCGTTACAATGCTTTTTATCCCCGTTGGGCGTATGATCAATATCGGGAGATGCTGGCGGCAACGGCCGTTGCCCACAACTGGCCTTACCTCGACCTCTGGGATACCATTCCCCCCAACGAATTCACCGACACGCCCGTCCACCTGACGGCCGTTGGCAACAAGTTATTTGCCGAACTGGTGGCGGAGGGGATACGGCCGTTTTTAACAGTGAACAGTGAACACTGAACACCGAACACTGATAAATGGAACCCTCTTCTTCAATCTTCAATCTTCCATTTCCACTCCCGTCAGGAGAAACCATGACCGAATCAAACCACCGCACCCGTACTTTTGAATGGCAAGACCCTGTTCTCAGCGCCCAGGCGGCGCCGCAGATGTCCGGGCTGGAGTTTTTGCAGGCGATTGCCGACGGCCGTTTGCCCCAGCCACCGATCGCCGCCACCCTCAATTACCGCCTCAGCAGCGTCAGCGCCGGGCGGGTCGTCTTCACCGGCGCGCCGCAAGAGTACCACTACAATCCCATAGGCACGGTGCATGGCGGCATTGCCGCCACCTTGTTGGACTCGGCCATGGCCTGCGCCGTCCAGACCATGCTGCCCCAGGGCGCGGGGTACACCACGCTGGAGATCAAAATCAACTACGTCCGGCCCATCCTGGCCGGCGTTGGCGAATTACAGGCCATCGGCGAAGCCATCCACGTTGGCCGCCGCGTTGGCACGTCTGAAGGACGGCTGGTGGATGCGGCCGGCAAGCTGTATGCGCATGGCACGACCACCTGCATGATATTTCCGGTTGCGTGATAAACGAGGAGCGAGGAACCATGAACGATGAAACAACCATTCGGGAAAAGCTGCGGGTTTTTATTACCCGCGAACTCATCCGCGACGGCCGTTACCCGCTGAAGGATGACGAAGGCATCGTCACCGGCGGCCTGATGGACAGCTTTGCCCTGGCCGAATTTGGCGTCTACGTGGAAGAGGAATTCAACGTCTACATCCCCGACGCCGACCTGACGGTGGCGAAGATGGACACGTTAAACCAGATGGTCGCCCGCGTTTTGCGGGATATGGACGGCCGTTAAAGCCATTCTCTGCGCCACGTGATTTTTAGACAGTTACGGCAAGGTTCAGTAGCCGCGGTATCCTTACCGCGCTGGTGTAAACGCGGTAAGGATACCGCGGCTA
>CALFEW010000921.1 GCA_937958365.1 uncultured Chloroflexota bacterium
CCACACAAGCCAACCGCCGCCTCCCAGAACCAGCAGGATGAGAAAGGCGATGAGCAGGAAAACGGCCGTGCGCCCCGTCGTGTGGCTTTTGCGGCGGGCGGATGGCTCTGTCTTGGGTGAGGTCGGCAGCCGTTTTTCCGCCCAGGCGCGCGCCTGTTTCACGGTGGGGTCGTTTGGCCGCAGCATTTCGGCGCGTTCGACGTATTCCAGGCTTTTAGCCGGGTCGGATACGAGACCGGCCAGAAGCAGCCAGGCGCGATAATCGTTGGGGTCCTGACGGATGGCCTCGTTGGCCAGTGTATGGGCGCGTTGGCGTTGACCGGTCTTTAAGGCGATTTGCGCCTGATGGTAGGGAGAATCGGTCATGAATACTCAATCGGCAAGCGTTAAGTGTTCTCTTAGTTGGTAGCGGTGACGATGTTTTTGTATGCGTCCAGAAAACAGAGGATGCCGTTGGTGATGCCGGTGGCCGGAACCCGGGCGTTGGTGGTGATCATCTCCCGGTCCAGGTTCATAAAGCCTACTTCAATAATAACGGCCGGCACGCCGGGGGCAATCTGGCGGAAGGCGTGGTAATCGGTCATGTCTGGGGTGATGGTGTTGGCGTGGTATTCCATCTGGGTGGCCTGAAAATAGGCCTGTTCCAGGCAGATGGAAAATTGGCTGGAATCGGTGAAACTGGAACCGGCGACTTTGAAGCCGGTAGCCAATTCGTTGATGTAATCGCAGGAGTCGGCGTGGATGGAGAGAACGGCCGTGCCTGAATAGTTGTCCAGCCGCGCATCAAATTCGTCCAGCTTATCGGCGCGAATGCCCTGGCTCTGCAAATCGGCCAGCACCATGTCGGCGATATTTTCGTTGACTTGCGCTTCGGTCAGGCCATCAGCGCACACCGCGCCGCTGTCGTTGCCGCGATGCCCGGAAATGATGGCGACGCGAATAGGGCCAGGGCTTTGCGCCAGCCGCTGCATGACCGGTTTGGCGGGGATGTTTTTGAAGATAGGGGCGGCCAGATAGTCGTCGGTGAGGGAAACGGCCGTCACCGCGTCGGCGCTGCTCTCTTCCGGGCTAAAGTACCAATAGACCAGGAGCATACCGGCCACAGCCAGCCCCAAGAAGATGACGATGGGCAAATTTTGCCCCAGAAATTGGATCAGGGGCGGTACAGATGGTTGGCGGGAAGAATTATCTGGTTGGGAACGCATATTGTTGCTATTCTACAACATTTTCATTTTCACGGAAAGAGTGGCAAAATTCGTGAGCCAGTTGTCGTATGTGGTCATGGAATACGATGTACGGGATGAGCGGTTCTTCAGCCTGCCAGGGCAACCCTCGCTGTATCTTTCAGCAATTTATCAGAAAAGACTTATGAAAATCCAACGATTTCCCATTACATTGGGTTATACTTACTGCGTCATACGAAACAATCAGGCAAAGCTACTACTGCCCTGGCGAATACAGTCAATAGGCATTCCAGCAAACCTTTAGCCTATTGGGGAGATAACAGACGATATTATGGATGATCAACCAAATGATTCACGGCCATCAATCCCAACCTGGGTCTGGATATTAGGCGTTTTCGCCATTATTTTAGGCTTGCAGTTGTGGATAAACGGCCGTTTTAACGGGCCGGAACAGGTGAGCATACAAGAAGTGATGACGGCCGTGCAAGAAGGCAGAGTCAACGCGATGTCCGTTACCGGTGACCGCATCGAAGTCGAGATGAAAGATGGGACCATTATCAGCACCACCAAACATTCACGCGACAGCCTGGCCGAAACCTTCGAGTACTACGGCGTTACTCCCGAACAACTGGCCGGTGTAGACCTGATCGTTAACGACCAGAGTACCTGGAACAACTTATTTACCATCATCATTTCTGTAGGCCCCGTTCTTTTGCTGATCTGGATTTTTAGCCGGGGCTTCCGCCAGATGCAAGGCGGCGGCGGTGGCAACAACATCTTCGGTTTTGGCCGCAGTCGCGCCAAAAACCTCAACGACTCCAACCGGCCCACAGTCACCTTCGACGACGTGGCCGGCGTGGAAGAATCCAAACTGGAACTGGCCGAGGTGGTGCAATTTTTGCGTGAACCGGAAAAATTTGTCCAGGTGGGCGCGCACATCCCCAAAGGCGTGTTGATGGTTGGCCCGCCCGGAACCGGCAAAACCTTGCTGGCCCGCGCCGTCGCCGGTGAGGCCGGAGTGCCCTTTTTCCACATTTCTGGCTCCGAATTTGTGGAAATGTTTGTTGGCGTCGGCGCCAGCCGCGTGCGCGACCTGTTCGATAAGGCCAAACAATCCGCGCCATCCATTGTGTTTGTGGACGAGATTGACGCCGTAGGGCGGCAGCGTGGCGCAGGGATGGGCGGTGGTCACGACGAACGTGAGCAAACGTTGAACCAGATTTTGGTGGAAATGGACGGCTTCGATAACGAAACCAACGTCATCGTGATGGCGGCCACCAACCGCGCAGACATTTTAGACCCCGCGCTGCTGCGCCCCGGCCGATTCGACCGCAAAGTGTTTGTAGACCTGCCGGACGTCAAAGGGCGGGAGCAAATCCTGCGCGTGCATTCACGCGGCAAGCCCGTTTCCAGCGAAGTGAGCTATAAGGACGTCGCCCGCCTGACGGCCGGTTTCTCCGGCGCTGATCTGGAAAACCTGATGAATGAGGCGGCCATCTTTGCGGCGCGACGTAACAAGCGCACCATTGGCCTGTTGGAGTTCCAGGACGCCTTCGATCGGGTGGTGATGGGTCCAGAGCGCAAGAGTCGGGTGATGAGCGAAGAGGACAAAGAGACGGTTGCTTATCACGAAGCCGGCCACGCTGTTGTTAGTTTTTATTTGCTCAATACAGACCCGGTGCAAAAGATTACGATTGTGCCGCGCGGGCGCGCCGGTGGTTACGTGATGCCTTTGCCCGAAGACCGCTTTGTCCACAGCCGCGAATATTTCCTGGACCAGATTACGATGGCTTTGGGCGGCCGGGCGGCGGAAGAAATTTTCTTTAACCGTGTCACCACCGGCGCGTC
>CALFEW010000922.1 GCA_937958365.1 uncultured Chloroflexota bacterium
ACACTGAACACTGAACACTGAACACTGAACACTGAACACTGAACACTGAACACTGCTACCAGGGCAAACAAAACGCCCCAGGCTGTGCCAGGGGCGCTTGCAACGTTTATGGGTGGGTTGGCTGCCGGCAAGCGGTTCCGGCGTTAACCGCTGTAGCCCTCGCTAAAAATGTCAATCATCAACATCGGGTCGCCCAATGGGTACAGAATGGGGCAGGTGCAGCCGTTGTCAATATACTCGCGCACCTTCGCTTTCACTTCTTCCGGCGAACCGCTGGCTGTACACATCTGCACCACGTCGTCGGGGACCAGGTGCATGGCCGACTCGATTTGCTCATCGGTGGCCGGCCAGGTGAGGACCTGATGAATGTCGTCCAACAATTCCTGGCTGACGCCGCTGGCTTTCATCAGGTGCGGCTGCTGGCCCAGATATTGCGTCATCATTTTGCGAGCTTTGTCCAGCGCCTTCTTGCGGTCGTGGTCTACGGAGCAAATCATCAACTGCGGCCGGTCAATATCGTCCAGGGTGCGACCGGTGCGTTTTGCGCCCACTTCTATGGCGTCCAGGGCTTCCAGGTTGTATTTGGGGTTCACCAGATAGTTCATGCACACGCCATCGGCGATTTCCCCGGCCAGTTCCATCATTTTCATACCGGTGGCCCCAATGTACATGGGGACGTTGCGCGGTTCTTTACGGCCGTGTACCACATCCAGCATAATGTCATCTACGTGGTGAAACTCACCGTTAAACGTCACCCGCTCCATCGCCAGCAGTTTGCGCATCACCTCAATCGTCTCGCGCATGGCGGTCAGCGGCTTGCGGCGGTCTATGCCCACTTTGCTCGCCAGCGGATCCCACCATGCGCCAATGCCACAAATAATGCGATCTTGCGCCAGGTCGTCCAGCGTCAAAAACGTGGCGGCCAGCAGACCAATGTTGCGCGTCCAGTTATTGGTAACGCCGCTGGCAACTTTAATCTTGCTGGTGATGGCCGCAAACGCCGCCATGGGCACAATAGCGTCGCGCACCAGGCGGCTTTCCGCCTGCCACACGGCTTCAAAGCCCTTCTCCTCCGCATATTGGACCAACTTCATCCCTTCTTGCAGCGAGTGGGCGTCCTGTAAATAAAGCGCTACGCGATCTTGAGACATGGGAACCTCCTTGAGTGGGTTGCCGGTTGGGGTGTTCCGTGTTCCGTAATCCGTAATACGGATCACGGGTTACGGTTTACGGAATACGGATTACGGATACGGGTCACGAAACCCGAATCTCCACGCCTGAAACCCCATACCGGGCATTTTGATAAATTTGCCAATCATTTTCTGTGTCCAGGTCGAACTGCAAACCGGGACGCTGCACGACTTTGCTGACCATTTTTCTAACTTCGGCCTCGCGCAGATGTTTTTGCAGGCTGTCTGGCCCGTACTGAAAGGTGAAGGCGTCCGGTGGGCTGAGCAGCAGGGCATTGGTTCCGTCGGCACGGCCGTCGCTGCAAATAACCAGCGAGGGCGCGTCGGCGAGTTGGTCCAGTAAACAGTCCACGTCGGTCGCCTGCAAAAAGGGCAAATCGGCCGGTAAAATAAGAACGGCGTCAGCGCCACGCGCCGCCGCCAGATGCGCCGCCTGGGTCACGGCCGTATTCAACCCCAACGGCCGTTCCTCCACCAACAGCAGCACCCCAAACCGCCGCGCCAGCGCTTCCACGGCCGGATCGCTGCTCACCAACAAAATTTGCGCCAGGTTATCCACCTGCTGCAATTCCGCCAGCATCCGCGCCAGAAAATCGCCGATCAACTGCGCCCGCGCCGCCGGTGAAAGGATGTGGGCCAGACGATTTTTGCTCGTCAGCAGCGGCTTCACGGGAATGATGGCCCAGACAACCGGGGGAAACGGCCGTCCGCTCATCTATTCAGCCGTAGCAGCGATGATCCGCTGCGCGAACGCCAGCACATCTTGCGCCAGCCGCCGCCGGTCGGTGGCGGTGTGCATCATCGTGTCTACACACAACGTCACGCCGGTCGGCCGCGCCGCGTCGTTGGCGTCTTGCACGTCGTAGACAAAACCGTCTAACAAATCGCCGTAATAAGCCCGCACGGCCGTCGCCGACACCGGCATCCCCATCTCCTGCATCATTTTGGCCGCCGGTCCTTTCACCGCCTGCCCGCCCACAATGGGGCTGACGCCCACCACCGCCAGCGGCAAATCCATCACCATTTCGCGGATGGGATAGACGTGCAAAATGGGGTCCAGGCTGACAAACGGGTTCGACGGCGCCAGAATCACGATGTCGGCGTTTTCCAGCTTTTGCGTCACCTGCGCCGTCGCCCGCACGTTCTCCGGCAAGATGATCTCGTCCACACGCGGCTGCCACCGCTCTTCGACAAACCAGGTTTGGAAAGGCAGCCGCCGCTCGCCGGATTGGATGAAGGTGGGCGCGGGCTGGTTGCTCATGGGCAGTATGCTGGGCAGTATGCCAGGCTGAATGGAGAGATGGCGGCAGAGGTGTTGGGTAACGGCCGTTAACGATTGTCCCGCCGCCAGCAAATGCGTGCGCGTCAGGTGCGTCGCCAGGTCCAGGTCGCCCAACCGGAACCAGTCCGGTCCGCCCAGCCGCCCCACCTCGTCAATAGCCCGAAACGATTCGTCGGCCCGCCCCCAGCCGGTGGTGGCGTTGGCCACGTCGGCCAGCGCATACATCACCGTGTCCAGGTCCGGGCAGATGGTCAGGCCCAGGTGTTGGAAATCGTCGCCGGTATTAACGATGATGGTGAGGCGCTCCGGCGGCGTGATTTGCGCCAATCCATGCGCCAGTTTCGCGCCACCCACGCCGCCCGCCAGACAGACGATGTTTAAGTCGGTTAATGTTTCCATAGAGTGGTTTGTATTCCGTATTCCGTATTCCGTATTCCGTGTTCGGTTTACGGAATACGGAATACGGAATACGGCTTACGGTTCACGGTTCACGGCTCACGGCCGTTCTCCGGCATCACATAATTGGCAATAGCCTGGCCCATCACAGCCACGCCGTCCAT
>CALFEW010000923.1 GCA_937958365.1 uncultured Chloroflexota bacterium
CGTGACCTGGGTGTGGGTGATCAGCATGCCCGGTTGAATCATATCGCGTAAGCTAACGCTTTCAGCCCAAAACGTATGTCCCGGATGCCGACATAATTCTCTGAGGAATGTTAGTGTCACCTGAGCCTCGCCAGGGCGATTGGGATATTTGGGATGGCTGGCAATACGCACAAAGCCATTTTCTGTGATGGCGCAAGACGCCCAGGCGAGTCGGCCAACTTCTTGAAACCAGGTGTGAGCCGGTTCGTGGTGCAAGTGCATCGGATCGCTTAGGGCCAGCAGCACGTTGATGTCCAGTAAATAAGTTGTCATCCTTCTTCATCCCGCAATAGATTGATAAACTCCATCGTGACCACGCTGGCGTCAGGTTGGCGAGGAAACAAAGGGATCAGATTGCGCATAGAGGCAACGCTGGCTTGGGTCAGTGACTGGCGCGCCAGGTTGGACAACGCTTTGCCCATGGAAATGTTTTCGCGTAAAGCGATTTCTTTGGTGGCTAATAAAACGTCCTGGTCAATATCCACTGTTGTTCGCATATCTACCTCCTCATCCGTTTGTTATGATGCTATAACATCAAACATCAGATGTCAACTACGGCGTCAGCCGCGTCAGGTCGCGGGGGAACAATGTCGCCAGCCGCACGTTGGGCAGCGCCAGGAGCTGCATCAGCAGCCGCTCCAGCCCGATTGCAAAGCCGCCGTGGGGCGGCATCCCATAACGAAACGCCTCCAGATAGCTCTCGAACGGTTCGGTAGGCAGCCCGGCTTTTGCCAGCGCCGCCAGATAGTCGGCGTAAAGATGCAGGCGCTGGCCGCCAGTGATTAGCTCCGTGCCGCGAAAAAGCAGGTCGAAGCTGTTGGAGTAGGCGGGGTTGGCGGGGTCGGGATGGGTGTAAAACGGCCGTTTCCCCATCGGATAGCCCGTCACAAACAAAAAGTCGCTGCCATGTTCCTGCTGCGCCCATTCGCCCAACCAGCGCTCATCCTGCGGCGAAAGGTCTGGCTCGCCGCGTACGTCTACGCCGTGCCGCTGCAAAATCAATTCTTGCGCCGCCGCGAAGTGAATGTGCGGGATTTCGGCCGGGACGATGGGCAAACGGGCGGCCAACAATTCCAGTTCCCGCCCACACCGCGCTGCCAGTTCGCTAAATATGCCCGCCAATACGTCGCGCACCAGCGCCATCACCGTGAAATGGTTCTCGATAAAGCCAAACTCCACGTCCAGACTTACATACTCGTTGATGTGGCGCACGGTGTCGTGCGGCTCGGCGCGGAAGACCGGCCCCACCTCATACACACCGCCAAACACGCCCACCATGATCTGCTTGTAGAACTGCGGGCTTTGCGCCAGAAACGCCGGCCGCCCAAAATAATCCAGCTTAAACACGTTGGCCCCACTCTCCGTCGCCGAGGCGACGATTTTGGGCGTCTGCACTTCGGTGAAATGTCTGGCCTGCAACGTGGCGCGGAAGCCGCCCATAGCGGCGGCGGACAATCGGAAGATGGCCTGCCGCTGCGGGTGGCGGTTGGCAACGACGGCATGATCGAGCAGCACCGGCAGACTGGCTTTGATGGCTGCTTTGTGCAGCGGGATGGGCGGCGCTTCGTGGTTGGGCGTGATGATGGTGATCCGCGGTTGGTGCAGTTCCACCCCGGCCGCCACCTGCGGCGCGGCCACCACCAGACCTTCCAGAGCAATGACGCTTTCCAGCGCCAGCCCGGTCAAAGGTTCCAGGTCGGCCGCGTCTTCGGTAACGGCCTGAAGCGTGCCCCAACCATCCCGCAGGACGATAAACGTAATGCCGCCCAATTGGCGCAGGCTGTGCAGCCAGCCGGTCAGGCGCACGCGCTGGCCCACGCAGCCCTGCGCTTCAACGGTACGAATCTGTTTACTCATAATCAATCACCTCCATCCATAAAACGATAGACCAACCTGGTCGTTTAGGCCGTCTAAAACCAGCCAATAAAAAAGCCCCCGTCCTATCAGGAGGACGAGGGCTGAAAAGTCTCTCGTGGTACCACCACCATTTACCAACGTTCTACACGCTGGCCTCTGTTGATTGGGCAGACATCTGCGCAACCTCCACGCGGTAACGGGCGCACCCGAAAACGGCTAGTAGGCGAAGGACGAATTCCGTCTTTTTATCGTTCACCGGTCTGCTCTGGGGTGTCGCTGTGGAGCATTGATGGCGGCGCTTGCAGCAATTCGGCCGCTCTCTGGGCATCAAGGAACCTCAACAGCCTGTCCCCTTCATCGCATTTGTTGGCTATTCTGTTGTGGGACGCATGATAACAAAAAGGATGAATCCGTGTCAACTAAAAAGGGCCGCTTGTACGCGGCCCTGAAAATCGTCCAGACCGGATGGGCCTACTCAATGGCCTTGATCTCGAAGGTGATCGTTCCGCCGGGAGTCAGGGCTGTAACGTGCTGCCCCTTCTTTGCGCCCAGCAGTGCGCGACCAATGGGTGATTCATTGGAGATCCAACCCTCGGCCGGATTGGCTTCATGTGCCCCGACGATGAAGTAGGTCTCTGGCTCGTCGTAACCTACTTCGCACACCGTGACTTTGCTGCCAACCCGTACACGGTCACGGGGACCATCTTCGGTGATGACTTTGGCGCGGCGCAGGGAATCTTCCAGGTCACGTATGCGCATTTCGTTAAATCCCTGCTCTTCTTTGGCCGCGTGGTAATCGGCGTTTTCTTTCAGGTCGCCCTGAGCAATGGCAATCTGGAGCTTTACGGAGATTTCGTCACGGCGAACCGTTTTCAGTTGCTCCAATTCTTCCTTGATTTTGGCTAAGCCTTCTTCCGTGATATAGATGACATTCTCTTCACTCATCTTTCTACTTCTCCACCAGACTCGTCTGAAATCTAAAGGTCGGATGACAGTTGGGTTAGGCGCATGGAAATTAAAGAACCCCGCCTGCTGCGGGGTTATGATTCAATTTTTTCTTGGTTTCCACAAGCGTGAATAAAATAAGTATACCCTGCCCCAAAATTTCTGTCGAATCTCTTGATGTCAGGGCAGCAATGCTCAATTTAACCAGAAATGTGTCATGCTGAGAGCCTGTGCTGAGCTTGCCGAAGC
>CALFEW010000924.1 GCA_937958365.1 uncultured Chloroflexota bacterium
CAACACCCCTCTGCCCGTCTTCGCTCTGTCTACGGCCACGCCCGCGGCCAGCCCCACCCTGCCAGCGACCTTCACACCGCCGCCGCCAACCGCTACGCCCGTCCCCATTCCGGCCGCCGCCCGATTGGAAGGCATCACTCACCAGTTTCAGGAGTGGAACAACTGTGGCCCGGCAACTCTGGCGATGACCCTCAGCTATTTCGGCATTCGCACCAACCAGACCACGACCGCGGCCGTCCTCAAGCCCAATCCCGAAGACCGCAACGTCAGCCCGGAGGAAATGGCCGCCTACGTCAACAACCAGACAGACCTGCAAGCCCTGACGCGCGTCAATGGCGACACCTACACCATCCGCCGCCTCATCGCCAATGGGTTTCCTGTTATTCTGGAAATCGGCATAGACCCGCCGGGCGAATTTCGCTGGTTGGGCTGGTACGGTCATTACATGCTGGTGGTGGCCTACGACGACGCCCAACAGCAGTTTTGGGTGTACGATTCCTGGCTGGGAACCAGCGATGAACCGTTACAAAATGCGGACGCCGACGGCCGTGATCTCCCCTATGCCGATGTGGATGCCTACTGGCCCCACTTCAACCGTAACTACATCGTCCTCTACGAACCGGCCCGCGCCGCGGAAGTCGCCGAGATCATCGGCGACAACATGGACGATGCCGTGATGTGGCAAAACGCCCTGCAAACCGTGCGCGCCGAAACGGCCGCTGCCCCCGACAACGCTTTCAACTGGTTCAACCTGGGCACTGCTTACAACACCCTCGGCCAATACCAAGAAGCCGCCGGCGCCTTCGACCAGGCGTTGGCGATTGGCCTGCCCTGGCGCATGTTGTGGTACCAGTTTGGTCCTTATGAAGCTTATTATCAGAACGGCCGTTATGACGACGTAATTTTGCTGGCCGATGTCACATTGGAAAACAGACCTTACTTTGAGGAATCTTTCTATTACAAAGGGTTGGCCGAAGAAGCATTGGGCAACTTAGCAGACGCCCAAGAAAACTTGCAGTTAGCCGCTGACTTCAATCCCAACTTCACTCCAGCCGCGGCTGCCCTTTCCCAAATCCAAAATGGAGGCAGTTGATGCACAATTAACTATTGTGCATTCTTCTTACCAGTATGAAAAACCGCACACGAACGATCATTCTCATCATTGTGGGAATTCAATTTGTCCTGATTATTGGCTTGCTGGCGCTGCCCACGGTGGTACAGGCCATCCCCGGTCGTTACCGGGTCGCTTTGCAAGAGCGCAGCCCATTTCTAGGCAGCATCAGCGAAGGGGTGATCCACCAGGTTGCGCCGGTTGCCACGGCGCTGCCCGCCCCGGCCATCGCCGACGCTGGCAGCCAGGTGGATATTAGCGCGCTGGTGACTAAACCAACGGCCGTGCCCACCGAGATGCCCACGGAAACGGCCGTACCTACCCAACCGGCGGAAACGGCCGTGGCCACCACGCCTGAACCCACCCAACCACCGACTGCCACGCCCGCGCCCACCCTCACCCCCACGCCAGAACCCCTACCAGAACGGGTTGTCTTACCCGACATGGGTATCGTCAAACAAAGCTTCAATAACTGTGGCCCGGCCAATCTGACCCAGGTCCTCAACTGGTACGGCAATCCGGTCACCCAAGACGAAGTCGCCAGCTACTTGAAGCCCAATCCCGAAGACCGCAATGTCAGCCCCTGGCAAATCGCCGACTACGTCAACGAGCAAACCCCCGGCTACCAGGCCATTGCCCGCTCCGGTGGCTCCCTGGACATGATCAAACGTTTCCTCGCCGCCGGTTATCCGGTGGTTATTGAAAAAGGGTATGAACTGCCGGAATCTGGCTGGTGGGGCCATTATCTCACCGTCTACGGCTATGATGACGTCCGGCAAGAGTTATACAGCCAGGACAGCTACCTGGGGCCTTTTGACGGCAGCGGCCGTACCGACAGTTACGACGAGTTGGTCAGCTATTGGCAGGAGTTCAATTACACCTTCTACGTGGTCTTCAAGCCGGAACAAGAGGCCGAGGTTGCGGCCATCTTAGGCGAAGAAATGTTCGACGACCTGAAGATGTGGCAGTACGTCGCTTCGCTGGCTGAATCGGAAACAAAAGCCAACCCCGACGACGCCATCGCCTGGTTTAACCTGGGCACAGCCCTGACGCGCATTGCCAGCCTGACCGGCGACCAGCAATATTACCAGGGCGGCGCTCAGGCATATGACCGGGCGCGCGAAATTGGCCTGCCGCCGCGCATTTTGTGGTATGAATTTATGCCCTACCTGGCTTATTGGAAGGCCGGTCGCGGCCAGGACGTGCTGGACCTGGCTCAGGCGACGCTGGATACGCAGGGCGGCCGTAACGTTGAGGAGACCTATTGGTATCAGGGCCACGTTTTGTTGGAACTGGGCCGCATCACCGAGGCGCGGCAGGCGTATCAATCAGCCCTGGCCGTCAACGAAAACTTTTACCCCGCGCAAATCTCCATTGACTATATTGATTCGTTGGGCGGGTAGTCGGAGATGGTGGAAATTTCGATTGAACCAATCTCTAATCTCCCTTGAAGATAGATTTGTCGGCATGGTTCAGTTCAGATGATAATTTGTAGCCGCGGTATCCTTACCGCGTTTACACCAGCGCGGTAAGGATACCGC
>CALFEW010000925.1 GCA_937958365.1 uncultured Chloroflexota bacterium
TGGGCAGATAGATTACACGCGCTTCGTGCATTTTGTTGATCTGGCGACCAATCAGCCGCCGCTGGCGCAAAGTGACAGTTTCCCGGTGTACAACAGTTATCCTACCGGCCAATGGCAGGCCGGTGAAGTGGTGACAGACGTTGTGGCGCTGGACGTGGGTCAAGCGCCGCCGGGTGAGTATGGGCTGCTGGTAGGATTTTACGTGAAGGGGGAAGATGGGGTGGTGAGAAGGGTAACGGCCGTTGACGAGAATGGCGCACCCTTACCCAACGACGCCGTCGTGCTGCCGGAAGTAATTAGCCGTTAGCTGTAAGCTATCAGCTTTTGGCTTATAGCTTACAACTAACCGCTTACAGCGTTTATTCTTCCAAAGCTTTTAATGCCAATGCAATACTATCTTCCGGGCTGACTTTGACCTGAATGTCGGCCAGTTTGCCTTCTTCGTCAATCACGAAGTGACTGCGAATGATGCCCATGAAGGAACGGCCGTACATCTTCCGCTCGCCCCAGACGCCATACGCCTCAGCCACGGCATGGTCAGCGTCGGACAACAAGGGGTAGGGGAAATGTTCTTGGGCCTTCCATTTTGCCAGCGCTTTGGGGGTATCTGGACTGATGCCGATGACGACGGCGTTGTGGTTGGCAATAGCTGCGTAGTTATCACGAAAGCCACAGGCTTGCTTGGTGCAGCCGGGAGTGGCAGCTTTGGGGTAGAAGAACACCACCACGCGCCGCCCGCGAAAATCAGAAAGCTTTACGGATTCATTCTCGGCCGATAACAAGTGAAATTCTGGCGCGAAATCGCCAATGTTTAACATCTCTTTGACTCCTCTCGAATAACCATATCACAAAATATAACCAGATTTTAACCCCATTTGGTATTGCAGTACTATTCTAAAAACCCAATTTTGAACCACAATAAGGTATGTTCTTATTCTTTCCTCATGTGTCCTTTTCAGGCAGCAGTGGCTAAGAAGTCATTTATATCAGCTTAAGTTTTACTTAGGCTTTATACGTAATCGTTTGATTGGTTATGTTCGCTGGTGTTTGTATTTTGCTATGATCCAACTTGAGACGAGTTAGATCACAGCCAGATACGGCTAATTGTACGAATTTGGTCTTAAGCTTACTTTTAATAGGAGTAAATCAATGAAAGTGCAAGTTCGAGTGATTCTTTTGTTCTCACTTCTCTTGTTGATCGTTCTGACCGGGATACCTTTGGCGCAGGCGCAAGAAGGGAAGGGAATTCTGAGCGTGGATGCGGTGTTGGCTCCATCAACTGTTTATCCAGGTGATACGATGTTGGTAATCGCTGATGTATCATCGGCGGGATATGACTGCGGTGTGGATAGCCAATGTTTTGAGTTACGCATTTTGAGCGATTGGTATACTGGTGACAGCAGTGATTATAGTTTGTCCTCCACGTTTGGTTACTTTACCGACGTAACTGCTACGAATGGTGGGGTTGTCGGCTTGTACCGGGTTCTTCGTTTTAGCACAGATGCTGTCATCCCAAACGGTGAATATGATGAATTGACTTTTACCGTAGTGCTTGATGAAAGTGCTGTGGCTGGAACAAACAAACGGGTTTTTGTTCGTGAACAATTAAGCGCGACATCTTTCTCGTCAAGAGCTAGTAACTTCATTGAAGTTTTGGCGACGCCAACAACGGTTTATGCCAATGCGACCGGCAACTGTGGCGGGAATACGCCTTGTTTTCCGACGGTACAGGCGGCGGTTGATGCGGTGGCGTCCGGCGGCACGGTGAATGTGTCCGGTTCTTTCGCCGCAGGCGCTTTGGTTGGCAAAAATGTAACCATTCAATCCTCAAACGGCGCCATTATCGCTGGAACGATAACGGTAACGGCCGGTAACGTCACGCTGCGTGGTCTGTCATTGAACAGCGGCGCAAATCCGGCCATCAATAATACCGGGGCGGGCGCCGTGACGGCTTATGCCAATAACCTGTCAAATACCCGTCGTGATATTGTTGGCGGCGTGGGTACGTTTG
>CALFEW010000926.1 GCA_937958365.1 uncultured Chloroflexota bacterium
CAGAGTCGCCGCATCCAAATCACGCTGCGGCAGGGACGGGCCATCGCCAACGCCTTCATCATTCATTTCTGGTTCGACAAAGCGTTTGTGGAACCCTGTATGCGCCACGTTTTACAAAAAGTGGCCGAATTTGCCGGGCAGCACCCCGACCAAAAGCTGGTCATCGTCGGTCACACCGACGAATCGGGCAGCGACCAGTACAACCAGTCGCTCTCCGAACGGCGCTCGCGCAGCGCCTACGCTTACCTCACCTTCGGCCGCAGCCCGGCCGACGCGGACGCCTCGGTCGCCGAGTGGAACGAACTGCGCAAAACCCGCACCGTTGGCGTCACCCACACCATCAACGACACCTGGAGCGTGCGCCAGTACCAATCCATGCTGCAAGACCTGGGTTTCTACAATGGCCCCATCGGCGACAGCCACACCGCCGACACCGACAAAGCCGTGCGCGATTTCCAGGCGGCCAACGGCCTGAGTGTGGATGGCGGCGTGGGCGACCAGACCTGGCCGGTGCTGATTCGCGCCTACATGGCGCAAGATAATCTGGCTGTGCCCGCAACCCAATTCATGCCCAACGTCAACGCCACCGAGGGCTGCGATCATGGTGTGGTGCAGTGGTTGGGCTGCGGCGAGAAGATGCCGGTGGCCTCCACGCCGCGCGGCGCGCCGGCGGCCGACCCCTGCGTACCGGCCGGCGGCTGCGGCGACCCGGCCTGGCGGCCCAACCGCCGCACCGATTTACTGTTCGTCAACGACGATTCCTTCCCCTGCGACGACATCCCGCAGCCGGTGACGCTGGACATCAAAACGTCGCCGCTCAGTCCGACCGGCTGGTGTTTGGGCAGCAACCAGGGGGAAGCGCCGTCCAGCCCATGCTGCTTCCTGACGTTCGACGCCAACGACGAGACGCGCTGGCTGGTGCAACCGGCCGAACCGGGGACATTTGTGGTGAACGGCCGTATCCAATTTGAAGACGGCACGCCCCTAGCCAACACGCCCTACATCCTCATCGCCCCGGATGGCGAATTTATGAACGGCGAAGTGGTGTGCAGCACCGCCACGAGCGGGCGCAAAGGCACACCCATCTTAGGCCAGACGGACGCCGACGGCCGTTTCACCGACTGCGCCGGTAACATCGGCTACCCCAACAACCCCAAAGGCGTCGGCGTCTACACTCTGGAAATCCAGGCCGACGTGGCCGCCCGCGCCCAGGGCGCGCCCATTGCCGACGCCAAAGGGCCGGTCGTCTGCCAGCGGCTCGATGGCTCGGCCGATTTTATCGTGGTCGTCGTCAGCCGGGCGGTGGTTGCGGTTAAGCCCGCCATTACCCTGGCCTCGCCGATAGTCGTCGTCAAGAAGCCGCATACCAACCCACAGCGGCAGGCGGTCACGCTCAGCGTCAACCAGGCGTTTACCGGCAGCGGCACGTTTACCCGCAGCAGCGACGCCATTCGCTTTTTTGATGCGGCCGTTGGCGGCAGCGAAATCACCTTCAACGGCGTGGACAACGTCTTCACCGACGCCCAACTGGTGGCCGGACACACTATTTTTGCCGAGGGGGCGCGGGCGAGTACGGCCGTTGACGATGTGGAACTGCGCCTGGCCCTGACGGTAAACGGTCAGCCCGGACTGGCCGCGACGGCGACGATGACGGCCGTGGCCCTGACGCTGGAAATCTGCCAGAGCCGCACCGCGCCCGGCGTAGAACCCGCCCCGCTTTCGGAAGCCGACAAAATCAACCCCGGCCGCCCCTTGCAGGCGCGCAATCCCGCCAACAGCCAGCAGCGCGCCCTGCTCATCGTGCGCCAGGCGCAGCCGGCCGGTTTTGCCGGCAACCTGGAACTTGTGCCCATCAACGCCGCCCTGTTGCAGCTCTTCGGCGAGGCCGACGAACGGCCGGCCGCCGGGCAGATCCCGGTTGTGCTGCCCCAGGTGATTGCCAACGGCGGCATCGCCGTCGGCGGCGTGAAGTTCTGGGTGGAAGGGGTGACGGCCAGCGCGGCCGCCCGCGACGCCGGGTTCCAGTTGGGCCTGCAAGCCATCGAGCCGGATGGCGACCGGATAGCGATGACGGTGATTCAGTTGGACGTGGTGGCAACGGCCGTTGCCAATGCCCCCGCCGCTACTTTTGTCCGCTTTGGTTTATGGGACGACGCCTTCGACCCGGCCACCGGCAATTTACGCAACGCCGTCGCCGAAAATCAAAACTTTATCGGTTCCGATTCGCGCCAATTCTTCTTCCGCCTCCAAGACGCCAGCCGCGCCGGAACCGCCACCTTCCGCTGGCGCACCCTCTTCGCCAACGATGCCGCCGA
>CALFEW010000927.1 GCA_937958365.1 uncultured Chloroflexota bacterium
GGACAAATTTGCTGGCCGACGTGGGTTTTGAAGGGGCAACGGCCGTTCCCCACCACGACGATCTCTTGTCCGAACAGGCGATTTTGTTGGCCCGCAAACCGGTGGTTGCGACCAATGATTCACGCGGCCACTGGCTGATTTTTGCTGATGAAGGTGGCGTGGGTGCGCAATTAGCTGCGCAGTTGGCGGGGGCGGCTACGGCCGTTCTTGTCCGGCCCGGCAGCGGCTATCAGGTGAATGGCTCGCAGCGGGTGATCCAACCGGACAACCTGGCGGATTATCGGCGTCTGTTTGCCGAGGTCGCCGATGGACAGCCCTGGCGCGGCATCGTTCACCTGTGGGGCCTGGATGCGCCGGAGCGGGACGACACGGCCGTTTCCAAGATGGCGGAGCAGCAAACCGCGCTCACCTCCGTTATCCACCTGATTCAGGGCTGGGCCGGAATGGACCGACAGCCGACGGCCGCCCCGGCGCTGTGGCTGGCGACCGCCCAAAGCCAGCCGGTACAAGGCTTAGAAAAACTCACGCTCAACCAGAGTCCGATCTGGGGCATGGGCCGGACAATTGCCCTGGAACATCCCGAACTGGCCTGCCGCTGCGTAGATTTAGACGCCGATGCGCCACCGGCGGCGCAAGCCCAGGCGCTCTTGGCAGAGATCAC
This sequence comes from uncultured Chloroflexota bacterium, assembly GCA_937958365.1. GTDB lineage: Bacteria > Chloroflexota > Anaerolineae > Promineifilales > Promineifilaceae > Leptovillus. The sequence goes on from CALFEW010000927.1 coordinate 662, forward strand.
CCGGCCGGACGGCGAGGAGCAAATCGCCTACCGCGGTGAGGAGCGCTATGCGGCCCGCCTGCGGCCGTATGCTGCGCCGGTCGCCCAGGCAGCGTCGGACGCCACACGGCCGTCGCAGCGGTTGGCGGCCAGTGGAACCGGCGTCCTGGACGACCTGGCCCTGATACCGGCAACGCGCCCCGCGCCCGGACCCGATGACGTGCAAATTCGCGTGGCGGCCACCGCGCTAAACTTCCGCGATGTCATGAATGCCCTGGCTATGCGGGATGATCCGGAGCCGTTGGGTGGGGAAGTGGCCGGTTATGTAACGGCCGTTGGCGCTCACGTCCAGCAATTCCAGCCCGGCGATAAGGTTTTGGCGATTGTGCAGGGCGGTTTTGCCACGGATGCAGTGGCCCCGGCGGCTTACGTCACGGCCGTTCCCGACGCTCTCAATCTGGTTCAGGCGGCGGCTTTGCCCATCGCCTTTCTGACGGCCACGTATGCCCTGGAGCATCTGGCCCGGTTGCAGCCGGGCGAACGGGTGTTGATTCATGCCGCCGCCGGTGGCGTGGGCCTGGCGGCGGTACAGGTGGCCCGGCGCGCCGGAGCCGTCGTCTTTGGCACGGCCGGCAGCCCGGAAAAGCGCGCCCTACTGAAAGAAAACGGCGTGGAGTACGTGTTTGACTCGCGTTCGCTGGATTTTGCCGGGAAAATTCAGGCGCTTACCGGTGGGCATGGCGTTGACGTGGTGCTTAATTCGCTGGCCGGCGAGTTTATTGACAAGAGCGTGGCGGCGCTGGCGGAAAACGGCCGTTTCCTGGAAATCGGCAAACGTGACATCTGGACGCCGGAGCAGTTTGCGGCGGTTCGGCCGGAAGGCGCGTATTTTGTCGTGGACTATTCGCGCCAGATTTATGAAGAGCCTGCCCTGGTTCAAGACATGCTGCGCGGCATGATGGCGGCGGTGGCGGCAGGGGAGATACGGCCGTTGCCCACCACCATCTTCCCGCTAGAACAAGCCGCCGACGCATTCCGCTTCATGGCGCAGGCGCGGCACACAGGCAAGATCGTCCTGACGCAAGACGTTGAAGCTGCGCCCCAGGACATCACCATTCGCGCCGACGCGACTTATCTAATCACCGGTGGGCTTTCCGGCCTGGGGCTGTTGACCGCCCGCGATCTGGTGCAGCGGGGGGCGCGTCATTTGCTGTTGATGGGGCGTCGCCCGCCCACGTTAGAAGCGCAGGCGACAATTCAAGCAATGGAAGCAGACGGAGCGACGATTCTGGTCCGGCAAGGCGACGTTTCCCAACGGGACGACGTGACCCAGGCTTTTACCACAATCGCCGGGCATATGCCGCCGCTGCGCGGCATCATTCACTCTGCCGGTGCGCTGGACGACGGCGCATTGCTGAACCAGACATGGTCGCGGTTTACGGCCGTGATGGCCGCCAAAGTGGATGGCGCATGGCATCTGCACCAGCTCAGCAAAGAGACGCCGCTCGATTTTTTTGTGCTGTTCTCTTCCACGGCGGCGCTGATGGGGTCGGCCGGGCAAAGCAACCACGCGGCCGCCAATGCCTTTATGGATGCGCTGGCCCATGATCGGCGGGCGGCCCATCTGCCTGGCCTCAGCATCAATTGGGGCGCATGGGCGGAGATTGGCGCGGCGGTGACGCACAATGTGCTTGACAGGGCCGAAGCGCAGGGCGTTCAGGCCATCACCCCGGAGAAAGGATTGTCTATTCTCCATTTTTTGCTCAATCAGCCGGCGGCCCAGGTAGGGGTGATGCCGGTGGATTGGCCGCGTTATCTCCAGCATTACGCCGCCGGGCGCACCCCCCGGTGGCTGGCCGGTATGGCGCAAACGGCCAGGGTCGTGTCGGAGAAAGTCACGGCGACGCCCGCGCCGGACTTCCTGCAGCAGTTAAGCGCGTTACCGGCAGTGCAGAAACGCGAAGCCATGCTGACGTTTGTCAGCGAGCGGGTGGCGAAAGTGATTGGCCTGGAATCGGCGGCGGTGGTGGAGACGCAACGGCCGTTGCAAGAAATGGGCCTGGATTCGCTCATGGCCGTCGAACTGCGCAATATGTTGGGCGCGGGTCTCAATCTTCCCTACACACTGCCCGCTACCCTCGTCTACGACTACCCGACGCCGGAAGCCCTGGCCCACTACCTGCTGCGTGAAGTGGACCCGACGCCGGAAGCTCCCCCTTCGGAGAAACCAGAACCTGCCGATGACCTGCTGCTGGCGATTGAAGGGATGACCGACGAGGAACTTGACCGCTTTTTTGCTGAATAGACCAGACCAAACTGACTATGAAAAATTTTCTAGATCGTATTGCCAACCTATCCCCCAAACAATTGGCCGTCCTGGCAGCCCGGCTGCAAGAACGAGTGGACGTATTAGAACGAGAAAAGACAGAGGCGGCAGCGGAGCCGATTGCGATTGTCGGCATCGGCTGCCGCTTTCCCGGCGGCGTGCGTGACCCGGAATCGTACTGGCGGCTGCTGCAAAATGGCGTGGACGCCATCAGCGAAACGCCGCCTTCCCGCTGGGACGTGGACCAATATTACGACGCCGACCCCGACGCGCCGGGCAAGATTGCCACCCGGTTTGGCGGCTTCCTTGACGACGTGGACCAGTTCGATCCAGCTTTCTTCGGCATTTCACCCCGCGAAGCCAAAGGGATGGATCCGCAGCAGCGTATTTTGTTGGAGGTGTGCTGGGAAGCGTTGGAACATGCGGCCATTTCGCCGGACACATTGCGCGGGACGCCTACGGGCGTGTTTTTGGGCATTGCCGCCGGTGATTATTTTAATATCCAACTGGAAGCGGGCGGCGAAGAAGGGATAGACGCTTACCTGGCCTCTGGCACGGCGCACAGCATCGCTTCCGGGCGCATCTCTTACTTTTTGGGTTTGCAGGGGCCAAGCGTTTCGGTGGACACGGCTTGCTCGTCGTCGTTGGTGGCGGCCCATTTAGCCATCCAAAGTTTGCGGAGCGGCGAATGCCAGACGGCGCTGGCCGGTGGCGTGAATTTGCTGCTTTCCCCGGAAACGAGCATCACGCTTTCCCGGGCGCACATGTTATCGCCGCACGGCCGTTGCAAAACATTTGCCGCCGACGCCGATGGCTACGTACGCGGTGAAGGCTGCGGCGTGGTGGTGTTGAAGCGCCTCTCCCAGGCGCAGCAGGATGGCGACACGATCCTGGCGGTTATTGAAGGCACAGCGATCAATCAGGACGGCCGTTCCAACGGCTTAACCGCGCCCAACGGCCCGGCGCAAGAAGCAGTCATCCGCGCCGCGCTGAGCAACGCCGGGCTGGAACCGGACATGATCACCTACGTGGAAACGCACGGAACCGGCACTTCGCTGGGCGATCCGATTGAAGTGCAGGCATTGGGAACCGTCCTGGCCCGCAATCGCCAGACCCCGCTGTTGTTGGGCGCGGTCAAAACCAACATCGGCCACCTGGAAGCGTCCGCCGGGATTGCCGGCCTGATCAAAGCGACTCTGGCCGTTCGGCAGGGCGTTGTGCCGCCGAATTTGCACCTGCAAGAGCGCAATCCGTTTATCCCCTGGGACAAATTCCCGGCGCTGACGCTGCCGCAGACGATGACCGCGCTGTCTGACGTGAACGGCCGTTTCCGGGCCGGCGTCAGCTCGTTTGGGTTCAGCGGAACCAACGTGCATATGATTGTCGCCTCACCGCCTGCGCCGGAGACTGCGCCGCCCGCGTCGCAGCGCCCGCTGCACCTGGTGACGCTTTCGGCCAAAGATACCCCGGCCTTGCGTCAGTTGGCGGCGCAAACGGCCGTCAGCCTGGAGCAGCAGGCGGTGGCGCTGGCCGATCTGGCCTTCACGACGACGACCGGCCGCGCCCACCACGAACATCGCCTGGCGCTTGTGGCCGCCCACACCGACGAGGCGCAGGCGGCGCTGGCTGCCTGGGCTGCGGCCCAGCCATCGGCCGCTATGGAAGGCGTCGTCACCAGCAGCCGCGCGCCGCGCATCGCTTTCCTGTTTACCGGGCAGGGGGCGCAGTATCCCGGCATGGTGCGTGAGTTGTATGAAACTCAGCCTACGTTCCGGCGCGAACTGCAAAAATGTGATGAGTTGTTACGGCCGTATCTGGAACGCCCGCTGCTGGAAGTGCTGTACGCGGTGGATGAAGCGACGGCCGTACTAATCAACGAGACGGCCTATACCCAACCCGCCCTCTTTGCCGTCGAATATGCCCTGGCCCGGCTCTGGCAGTCGTGGGGCGTCACACCGTCGGCGGTGATGGGGCATAGCGTGGGCGAGTACGTGGCCGCCTGCGTCGCCGGGCTGTTTAGCCTGGAAGATGGCCTGAAACTTATTGCCGCCCGCGGCCGGTTGATGCAGGCGCTTCCGGCGGGCGGGGCGATGGCCGCCGTTTTTGCCGATGAGCCAGGCGTGCGGTCGGCGATTGCCCCTTTTGCCAGCCAGGTTTCCATCGCGGCCATCAATGGGCCGGGCAATGTGGTGATTTCCGGGGCGGGCGATGCAGTTACGGCCGTGTTGAACCAGCTTGCTGCGCAAGGCGTCAAATCGCGCCGTCTCACCGTCTCCCACGCCTTCCACTCACCGTTAATGGACCCCATTCTGGACGAGTTTGCGCAAACGGCGGCCACGGTCGCCTTCCGGCCGTTACAGATGCAGCTCATCTCCAACGTCACCGGCCAGGCGGCGTCTCTGGCCGAAGTGGGCCAGGCCGATTACTGGCGGCGACACGTCCGGCAGCCGGTCCGCTTTGCCGACGCCATGCGGGCACTGGCGGCCGCCGGCTGTGAGATTTTTCTGGAGATTGGCCCCAGCCCCACCTTGATCAGCATGGGACAGCGTTGTCTGACGGAGGAAACGGCCGTCTGGCTGCCCTCATTGCGGCCGGGCACAAGTGACTGGGCGCAAATGCTCACCTCGTTGGGCGGGTTGTACGTGCAGGGCGTGGCTGTGGATTGGACAGAGGTGGCTCAGGGCGCGGGGCCGTACAAGAAGCTGATTTTGCCGCGTTATCCGTTCCAACGTGAATCGTATTGGGTGGAAAAACAGGCGAAACGGCCGTCCTGGACCATAGTTGCGCCAGACCGGGTTTCCCGCTTCCCGTTGCTGGGGCAGAAGTTGTCGGTTGCCGGTGTGGCGCAGACGATTTTTGCCACGGCCGTTGGCCCTGCCCGTTACCCATTCCTGCTGGACCATCGCATTTACGATACCTTGATGCTGCCTTCACCGGTTTACATGGAGATGGCCTCGTCGGCCGCCGCCGAGTTGTGGGGCGACCGGCCCGTCACCCTGACAGACGTGGTTGTCCACCAGGCGCTTCAGCTTCCCGACGTAGATGGGGTGGGTTTGCAGTGTGTTGTGTTAGCCGACGGCGCAACGGCCGTGTGTACCATCTACAGCGACGCCGACGGCCAATGGCAGCGCCACATGAGCGCCACCCTGGGGCTTGCCGCCGCAGAGACACGGCCGTTGCCGCAATCCATCACCACCATACAGGAGCGCTGCCCGGAAATCGCCGACATTCCCCGCTTTTATGCGGCGCTGGCCGCCCTGGGGCTGCAATTTGGCCCTCGTTTTCAAGGCGTGGAAACGATCAGCCGCACAGATGGCGAATGTCTGGCGCGCATGGCGCTGCCGCCCGCCCTTGAAGGCGAAGCGCGCACCTTCCGCTATATCCATCCGGCGCTGCTGGACACCTGCTTCCACATGGTTGGCGCGGCTCTGCCGGCCACAGACGCACTCACCGAAGCCTTTTTATTGCTCGGCGTTGATACAATCACTTTTTACGATGCCCTGCCTGAGCGATTCTGGACGCACGTTTGCCTGGACGACGTGACAAAGGCGAGAACGCTGCAAGAAACATTCTCGGCCACGATGCGGCTGCTTGCCGACGATGGCGCGACTCTGGCCGAATTCAGCGGGCTGCATTTCAAGCGGGCGCACCCCGAAACCGTGCTGCCGGGCAAACGCGACATCCTCGACGAGATCATGTTCGAGATTGACTGGCCGGAACAACCGCTGCCGGTGGCTACGGCCGTTACCCTTGCCCCACCCGCTGTCATCGAACAGGCGATGCAGCCTCATCTGCCACAGGTGTTTGTAGACAACGACCTGGCCCTGTATGACCATTTTCAGATTGAACTGGATGCCCTCTGCCGCCAGTACATCGTCGCGGCGCTGGCGAAAATGGGCTTTGCGTTTGTCCCGGGGACCCCATTGAGCGCGGCGGCCCTGGCGACGCGCCTGGGTGTTGTCTCCCGGCATCGCCGCCTTTTTGCCCGAATGTTAGACATCCTGGCCGAAGATGGGCTGCTGCAAAAAACAGACGAATCGTTTCGGGTCGTGCGCGCACCAGAGGTCATTGACCCGCCGACGCGCTGGGCGGAACTGCTGCGGTGTTACCCGCCATTTGACGCTGAATTGAATCTCACTGGCCGCTGCGCTGGTGAAATGGTCGGTGTGCTGCGCGGGCAGGTAGACCCCTTGCAGTTGTTGTTCCCCGGCGGCTCGCTGGCCGAAACCGAAAAATTGTACCAATATTCTCCGGCTGCCAGGGCGTATAACTCTCTCATCAAGGAAGCGGTGCTGGCGGCGATAACGGCCGTTCCCCCCCACAACACCATCCGCATCCTGGAAATCGGCGCGGGCACGGGCGGAACCAGTTCTTACGTGCTGCCCCATCTGCCCGCCGACAGGACCCAATACGTTTTCACCGACGTATCGCCGCTGTTCACCACCAGGGCGCAAGAAAAATTCGCCGATTACCCCTTCATCGAATACCGGGTATTGGACATCGCCAACGATCCCCTGGCTCAGGGTTACGAACCGCACGAATTCGACATCGTCCTGGCCTCCAATGTATTGCACGCCACGCCCAATCTCCACCAGACGTTGACGCATGTGCGCCAACTGCTGGCGCCTCATGGGCTGCTCGTCTTGTTGGAAGGCACAGCGCCGCAACGATTTGGCGACCTGACCGTGGGGTATACCGAGGGCTGGTGGGCGTTCAACGATACCGATGTGCGCTCTTATGCGTTGATTTCGCGGGAGAAGTGGCAAAAGGTGTTGGCCCAGGCCGGATTTGCGAGTGTTACGGCCGTTCCCGGCGCAGACAGCACCGGCATCTTCTCGCAGCAAGCCATTCTCCTGGCGCAGGCGCAGCCACCGGCCACCCAACCGGCCGATTGGCTCATTTTTGCTGACGCGCAGGGCATGGGGCAGCGGTTGGCCGCTTCCCTGGACGACCGGCAGCAGCGGTGCGTCCTCGTAACGGCCGCCAATCACTTCGCCAGCGTTGGGTCGGATGAATTTACCCTGAACCCGACCCGCGAAGAAGACTTTCACCGGCTGCTCCAGGCGACCGCGCCGCAGCATGGCGCTTCCTGGCGCGGCGTTGTGTACCTGTGGCCGCTCGATGCCCGCCTGCCGGAAAACGCCGCGGCGGTAGAACTCATGGCCGGACAGCAGGTGATCACCGGCGGCGCTTTGGCGCTGGTAAAGGCTATGATCACCCGGCAAAACGCCGATGGTTTGTGGCTGGTTACGCAGGGGGCGCAGGCAGCCATCGCGCCGGGCGCGGCCGCCCCCCTGGTCGCGGCTGAAGCGGCGACCCTCTGGGGATTGAGTCACGTTATTGCCCTGGAACACCCCGATTTGCCTTGTCGGCGCATAGACCTGGACCCGGAGGCAACGGCCGTGCAAAACCGCGCTCAACTATTGGCCGAAATCTGGTCCACAACCCCGGCCGATGACCAGATTGCCTACCGGCAAGAACAGCGCCGCGTGCGACGGCTGGCTGCCGGACGACGTCATATAACACACGGCCAACTGCAATTTGCCGCCGATGGCGCTTACCTGCTCACCGGCGGCCTGGGTGGATTAGGACTGGCGGTCGCCGAATGGATGGTCAGGCACGGCGCACGCCATCTGGCCCTGTTCGGCCGCAGCGCGCCATCGGCGGCGGCGCAGGCGCTTATTGCCCGCCTGGAAGCGGCCGGGGCGACAGTGAGAGTGGCGCAGGGCAGCGTCGCCAGCGAAGCGGATTTGGGCAAACTATTCGCCATCATAGACCAGGAAATGCCGCCGCTGCGCGGTGTGTTCCACATGGCCGGCGTTCTGGACGATGGCGTTTTGTTGCAGCAAAATTGGTCGCGCTTTGAAGCGGTGATGCAGTCCAAAGTGGTTGGTTCCTGGCTGCTGCATCAGATGACGCGGGAACGGCCGTTGGACCACTTTGTCCTCTTTTCCTCCGGGGCCTCGCTGCTGGGATCGCCGGGACAGAGCAACCATGCCGCCGCCAATGCGTTTATGGACGCGCTGGCCTTCTCGCGGCAGGCGCAGGGATTGCCGGCGGTCAGCATCAATTGGGGCGCATGGGACACCGGCGCGGCGACCAAGGGCAGCGTCACCGAGCGCAAAGACATCGCCGGCTTTTCCACCGAAAATGGGCTGCGCGCCCTGACCGAAATTTTGCAAGGCCAGACGGGAAAACCGTTTTACACGCAAGTGGGCGTCGTCGCTTTGAACTGGCAGCATCTGCCGGACTCGATGACGACCAGCAGTCTGCTGCAAAACTTCAAGAATCGCATCCGGCAAGAAACCCGCCAGATGGTTCGTCAGCCAAGCGTCACGGTAGCCGCGGAAAAAACATTGACGCAGCAGTTGAACGAAGTGCCGGCCAACAGGCGCAAAGCGCTTTTGCTGAGTCATTTGCGCCAACATGCCGCTAAAGTTTTGGGCATCGGTCAGAGCGAAGAGATCAACGTTCGTCAGCCGCTGCAAGATTTGGGGCTGGATTCTTTGATGGCGGTGGAGCTGCGCAACGTGTTGGTGGAGAGTGTGGAACGGCCGTTGCCCGCCACCTTGCTTTTTGAATACCCCACCATCGCTGAATTAACCGACTTTCTGGCGGATATGCTTCTGGTAGACCATAAGGAATCCACCGAACCCCTTGTCGTCGCCCAGCCCAAGGAAGTAAAAGCCGACGCCGACGTGGATTTTGACGCGCTATCTGAAGAAGAAATGGCGGCCCTGCTGCTAGAAAAGCTGGAAGGATTGGACTAATACCGAAATGAGTACACAACCTGATGCCCAGGCTGACGCCCAAGAACGCCGCGCTTTGCTGCAAAATGCGCTCGTGGCGGTGGATAAACTACAGAAAAAGCTGCATAAGCTCGAGGCCGCCCAGCGGGAACCTATCGCCATCGTCGGTTTGGCCTGCCGTTTTCCCGGCAACGCCAATACCCCAGAAGAATTCTGGCAGCTTTTACTGCATGGTGTAGACGCGGTGACAGAAGTCCCCCCAGATCGCTGGAACCTGGACGAAATTTATGATCCCGACCCGGATGCACCGGGCAAATCTTACAGCCGGTGGGGCGCTTTTTTGCAAAACATCGAGCAGTTCGACCCCCACTTTTTTGGCATTGCGCCGCGTGAAGCCATCAGCATGGATCCGCAGCAGCGCTTGCTGCTGGAGGTGACCTGGGAGGCGTTGGAGCGGGCGGGCATTGCTCCCGGCAGCCTGGAAGGCAGCCGCACCGGCGTGTTTGTGGGCCTCACCACCTACGATTATTCGCAGCGACAGTCCAAACGCAATGACCCCGCGATGATTGACGCCTATTTTGGCGCGGGTGTTGCCCACAGCGTCGCCGCCGGTCGTCTTTCCTACATGTTTGGCTTGCAAGGCCCGAATATGGCCGTAGACACCGCCTGCTCTTCTTCATCGGTGGCGATGCACATCGCCTGCCAAAGTTTGCGCACAAAGGAATCTGACATGGCGATTGCCGGGGCGGCCAACCTGACGCTGCTGCCCGATGGCTCGATCACCACGTCGCGTTCGCGGATGATGTCTTTTAACGGCCGTTGCCAGACCTTCGACGCCAGCGCCGATGGCTACGTGCGCGGCGAAGGCTGCGCCGTCGTCATCCTCAAGCGCCTGTCAGACGCCCTGGCCGATCACGACGCCATTCTGGCGGTGATCCAGGGCACGGCGCTAAACCAGGACGGCCGTTCCAACGGCCTGACCGCGCCCAACGGCAAAGCCCAGCGCGACGTCATTCGCGCCGCCCTGGCCAACGCCGGCGTCGGACCAGAGGCCATCAGCTTCGTGGAAACGCACGGAACCGGGACCACTCTGGGCGACCCTATCGAAGTGCAGGCATTGGGCGATGTGTTTTCGGCTTCACATCATCAGCATAATCCGCTCTGGATCAGCTCGGTCAAGACCAATGTCGGCCACCTGGAAGCCGCCGCCGGTATCGTGGGGCTGATCAAAGTGGTGCTGGCTATGCAGCACAAGACCATTCCCCCGCACCTCCACTTCCGCGAGCCGAACCCTTACATTGATTGGGCCAATTTGCCGGTGAAAGTGCCGACAACGGCCGTGCCCTGGGAAAGCCCAACCGGCCAGCGACGCATGGCCGGACTGAGTTCGTTTGGGTTCAGCGGCACCAATTCCCACATGGTGATCGCCGAAGCGCCGGAAACGGCCGTACCCTCCGCGCCGGACAAAGACACCTACCTGCTGCCTTTGTCGGCAAAAAGCGAGAAGGCGCTGCGCGAAATGGTCCGGCAAACGGCCGTTGCCCTGCAAACCAACCCCAGCGCTCGTCTGGCCGACGCGGCCTACACGCTGGCCGTCGGGCGCGATCACTTCGACCACCGCCTGACCCTCCTGGCTTCCGACACAGCCACCGCCGCCCAAAAGCTCACCGATTGGCTGGAAACGGGCGCGCTCCCGGATGGCTGGCAGGGTCAGCGCCCCAAGAGCGGGCCGCCGGAATTGGCCTTCCTCTTTACCGGGCAGGGGGCGCAGTACGTGCAAATGGGGCGGCAGTTATTCGCGACCGAACCCGTTTTTCGGCAGGTGATGGAAGAGTGCGCGGCGATTTTACGGCCGTTTCTCCCCCATCCCCTGCTCGACGTTATTTACCCGCCCGCCGACGCCGCGCCGGCGATGGCCGCCCTGATTGACCAGACGCAATACACCCAGCCCGCCCTGTTTGCCATCGAGTATGCCCTGGCGCGGCTGTGGCAGTCGTGGGGGATTGAGCCGACGGCCGTGATGGGGCACAGCGTGGGTGAATTTGTCGCCGCCTGCGTCGCCGGGCTGTTCAGCCTGGAAGATGGCCTAAAACTGATTGCCGCGCGCGGCCGTCTGATGGGCAATCTGCCGGCTGGCGGGGCGATGGCCGCGGTTTTTGCCGACGAGACGGCCGTGCAGCAGGCCATTGCCGCCTACAACGATCAGGTTTCCATCGCGGCGATTAATGGACCCAACAACGTCGTTATTTCCGGGGCGGGCACGGCCGTGGCCGACATTGTGGCGCAGATGGCCGCGCAAGGCATCAACGCCCGGCCGCTGACGGTCTCCCACGCCTTCCACTCGCCGCTGATGGACCCCATTCTGGACGAATTTGCCGCCGTCGCCGCCTCGGTCACGTTTGCCGAGCCGCAAATTGAGCTGATTTCCAACGTCAGCGGCAAGGTGGCGGGACCGGAAGTGCAAACGGCCGTTTACTGGCGTGACCACGTGCGGCAGCCGGTGCGCTTCGCCGACGCCATGCAAAGCCTGGCGGATATGGGCATTCAACTGTTTGTGGAATGTGGCCCGCAGCCGACGCTTTCCGGCATGGGGCAGCGCTGTCTGCCTGAAGGCACGGCCGTGTTTGTGCCATCTTTGCGTCCGAACCAGGACGACGCCGCCCAAATTGGGCGCAGTCTCGGTCAGCTTTACACAAGCGGTGCAACTGTTGATTGGACCGCTTTCCATGCGGGCGGCGGTCGCCGTGTGGTGCTGCCGACGTATCCTTTCCAGCGGCAGCGCTATTGGCTGGACCTGCCCACCACGCGCCGCGCCGCGCCGCAAAACACGCTGCACCCCCTGCTGCACGAAACGATGCCGTCGCCGCTGCTGGCAGAGTCCGTTTACGTCAGTCGGCTGGGCATTGACAGCCCGCCTTACCTGAACGACCATCGCATTTTTGACGTGCCGCTTTTCCCTGGGGCCGGTTATCTGGAAGTGGCGCTGACGGCCGCTCGTCTGGCGCTGGGCGTGGAGACGCTCTCGTTGGCCGAGGTGCAAATTCAAGAAGCGCTGGCGCTGCCGGAGACGGGGGAACGTCTGATGCAAACGGCCGTTTCCCCCCCACAAAACGGCCAGGCCACCGTGCGCATCTTCAGCCAGGATGAATCCGGCAAATGGCAGCAGCATGTTACGGCCGTGGCCCAACTCACACCGCCGCCGCTGCCCGCGCTGGAACCGCCGGAAGCCATCATCGCCCGCTGCGCGGAAACCATCAGCGGCGCGGATTATTACCAAAAGCTGGCCGGGGTGGGGTTGGGGTATGGCCCGGCTTTCCGGGGCATTCGCACGCTCTGGCGGCGCGACGGCGAAGCGCTGGCCGAAATCAGCCTGCCCGACGACCTGTCGGGGCAGGGCTATGCCCTGCATCCGGCGCTGCTGGACGCCTGTTTTCAGGTGATTGGCGCGGCGCTGCCCGGTTTTCACGAGGACGCTGCCGCCGACGTGTACGTGCCGGTGGGCGTGAGTGGGTATCACGTCTGGCGTGCAGGCGTCAGTGCGGTGCAGTGCCAGGCCATCTTGGCGGATGGGGCCGACGGCGGCGAGGCGCTGCGTGGCAGCTTCCGGCTGCGGGACAAAGCCGGCCAACTGGTCGCCGTGGTTGAAGGTATTCAATTGCAGCGCGTCAGCCGCTTGGCTTTGCAGAAAGCAGCCAGACGGCCGTTCGCCGATTTGCTCTATCGCGTGGGCTGGGAACCGGCGGCGCTGCCGGATGCGGCTTCTGAGCTAGACGGCCGTTGGCTGATCCTGGCGGACAGCGTCGGGATGGGCGCGGCGCTGGCCGAAAAGCTGCAACAGCGCGGCGGCGCGCCGACGATTGTGACGCCGGATGGCTTCGCCGTACTGGAACCAGCGGCTTATGACAGCCTGATTGCCGCCGCGACGGTGCAGGGGGAACGGCCGTTACGTGGCGTGATTCACCTGTGGAGCCTGCGGCCCTCTGCCGATCTGGCGACGACGCAGCAATGGGGCTATGGCAGCGCCTTGCTGCTGGCCCAGGCCTTGCTGCGGCAAGATGGCCCGCAGCCGCGCCTCTGGCTGGCGACTCGTGGGGCGCAGGCGCTTTTTGACGATGGGGCGACGGCCGTAGACCCGGCGCAAACCACGATGTGGGGCTTTGCCCGCACGTTGGCCGTCGAAGAACCGGCGCTGCGCCCGGTGATTGTGGACCTGGACCCGGCGGCAGAAGTGGAAAACGGCGCAACGGCCGTGCTGGCCGAATTGGCCGCTGCGGATGAGGAAGACCAGATCGCCTGGCGCGGCGGAGCGCGGTACGTGGCCCGACTCCAACGTTACCAACCGGACGCCGGCGCGTTATCCATCCCTGCCGATGAACCCTTCGAGTTATTTACGCCGCAGCAAGGGATTCTGGATACGATCAGCGTGCGCCGTCGGCAGGTGGCTGCGCCGGGCACGGACGAAATCACGTTGGAAATCATCGCCAGCGGCCTGAATTTCCGCGACGTGCTGAACGCCCTGGGCATGTATCCCGGCCCGGCGGGCGCGTTGGGCAATGAATGTGTGGGGAAGGTAACGGCCGTGGGCGCTGACGTCCACCATCTGCAAGTAGGTGACACCGTTATGGCCCTGGCCGATGGCGCGTTTGCTTCTCATGTGACGGCCAAGGCGGCTTTTGCCACGGCCGTTCCCATCAACCTCAGCCCGGAAGAAGCCGCCACCATTCCCATCACGTTTCTGACGGCTTATTACGGGCTGCACCACCTGGCGAACATCCGGCCGGGGGAGCGCATTTTAATCCATGCGGCCGCCGGTGGCGTGGGCATGGCGGCGGTGCAGTTGGCCCGGCAGGCTGGGGCCGAGATTTTTGGCACGGCGGGCAGCCCGGAGAAACGAGCCTTTCTGTGGGAATTAGGCGTTCAGCACGTGCTGAATTCTCGCACGCTGGATTTTGCCGACGAAATCAGGCGCATCACCAACGGCGAGGGGGTGGACATTGTACTCAACGCCCTGGCCGACGAGTTTATTGACAAGAGTTTTGCGGTGTTGGCGGATCACGGCCGTTTCCTGGAAATTGGCAAACGGGGCATCTGGACCCAGGCGCAGGCAGCCGCGTTCAATCCCACGCTGGCCTACTTCCCCTATGACCTGGCGATCGTGGCCCGCGACGAGCCGCATCTGATTGCTGAGATGATGACGGAATTGAACGGACAGTGTGGGGCAGAGGCGTTACGGCCGTTGCCGCTGCGCACGTTCCCCATGAGCCGGGCGGTGGATGCCTTCCGTTTCATGTCGCAGGCCAGACACATTGGCAAGATTGTCCTTACCCGGCAAACGCCGGACATCATCCACCCGGACGCCACGTACCTGATAACCGGCGGGTTGGGTGGTTTGGGCCTGGCGGTGGCCGCCGGGTTGGTGGAGCGTGGGGCGCGCCATCTGCTGCTGGTGGGCCGCAGCGCGCCCACGGCGGCAGCGCAGGCGCAAATCGCCAACCTTCGCGCCACCGGGGCGGCGGCGCTGGTGGCCCAGGCCGACATGGGCGAAGAAGCCGACGTGCGCCGCGTTTTGCAGCAAGTCGCCGCGGAGATGCCGCCGCTGCGCGGGGTTTTGCACGCGGCCGGGGTGTTGGCAGACGGCCGTTTGCCCAAGCAATCGTGGGACCAGTATCAGACGGTGATGGCGCCCAAGGTGTTGGGCAGCGACCATTTACATCGCCTGACACAAGATCAGCCGTTGGATTTTTTCGTCTGCTTCTCGGCGGGAGCGGCGCTGCTCGGTTCGCCGGGGCAGATCAACTACAGCGCGGCCAATGCCTACATGGACGGCCTGGCTCTGGCCCGCAAAGCAACCGGGCTGCCAGCCCTGAGCATTAACTGGGGCGCGTGGGCCGATGTGGGCATGGCTGCCGGGCTGGATGCGCGGACGCGAGCGCAGTGGCAGGCTTCTGGCGTGGAGACGATTCCACCACAGGAAGGGGTGGCGCTTTTATTCCAACTGCTGGCGCAGCCGGCGGCGCAGGTGGCGGTGCTGCCCATGAATTGGGCGAAGTTGGGGCAGCAAACGGGTGGGGCGGGGCAACGGCCGTTTTTCCGCAACTTACTCGCGGCTGTACCCGTCGCCACTGCCGCCGGTGAAGACACGCTTCTGACGCAACTGGCCGAAACGCCGGTCGGTGAGCGGCTTGACCTGCTGCAAAGCTATGTGCAAGAACAGGTCATGCGCGTGCTGGGGCTAAGCCAGCCGCCGGACCCGCAGCAGGGTTTAACGGACATCGGCATGGACTCTTTGATGGCTGTGGAATTGAGCAATCGGCTGCGCACGGCCGTGCGGCAGCCGCTGCCGACGACGCTGGCCTTTGAGTATCCGACGATTCGGGCATTGACGCGCTATCTGGCTGAGGAGGCGCTGGAAATGGACATGGTGGAAACGGCCGTGCCCAAAGCGAAAACAGACGCCGTCACCCAGGCCATCCTGACGGAAATCGAAGCCTTGTCAGAGAGCGAAATTGAAGATTCTCTCCTCAAAGAGTTGGAAGACGCCGGTTATTAGGAATGAAAATTAAATAACTTACAGAACTGAGATTGGAGATTGGAGACTCGTTCAATCTCCTGTAGGTTGTTTAATCCGCGTTCCTAACCAGACCCTCTGGGCTTGCACTACGGCAACACGCAGAACACAGAGGATTGGCAGGTTTTCTCTCCGTACTCTCCGTGCCTGCGCGGTGAAAAGTCACTGTAACAAACCTGTCTGTCCGGCTGTGGCTGAGCTTCAGACTGCATCCTGGGATACTTCGTCGCTTCGCTCGACCGTATGATATTTTGCAGCTGTAAGTACAAATGCAACCTTTGTCGAATATGGTAATGGACGGTTTGGCTTAGACTTTTGTTACTGCGGAAATCCTGAAAACCACAATCACTTCATCATTTGGGAACTATGGCATGAGTAGCAATCCTGAAGAAATCCAAAACTTGCCACCCTTAAAACGGGCGTTGTTTGCGCTGAAGGACTTGCGCACCCGGCTGAACTCAATGGAGGCCAGTCAGGTAGAACCGATTGCCATTATGGGCTTGGGTTGTCGTTTTCCTGGGAAGGCGACTTCGCCGGAGAAGTATTGGCGCTTGCTGCATGAGGGCATTGATGCTATTGGCGAAGTGCCATTGGCGCGGTGGGATGCTGAGGCGTTTTATGATCCCGACCCTGACAAACCGGGAAAGATGATTACGCGGCAGGGTGGGTTTATTGAGTCTATTGATCAATTTGACGCCAATTTCTTCGGCATATCACCGCGTGAAGCGGCCAGCATGGATCCACAGCAGCGCCTGTTGTTGGAGACGAGTTGGGAGGCGCTGGAGAATGCCGGGATAGCGCCTGAGCGACTGGTTGGCAGTTTAACGGCCGTTTACGTTGGCATCAGCACCAATGATTATGTTCACCTGTCGGTAAAATATGGCGCGCCCGACCAGATCGATCCCTACATTGGCACGGGTGGGGCGTTTAGCGTGGCTGCCGGCCGCCTTTCGTACCTGTTGGGCTTGCAAGGCCCCAATCTGGCGATAGATACGGCCTGTTCCTCTTCACTGGTAGCGGTTCACCTGGCCTGCCAGGCTTTGCGCACCGGGCAGGCCAACCTGGCGATTGTGGCTGGCGTGAATCTGATCTTGACGCCGGAAGCATCCATTTACATGTCCAAAGCGCGGGCTTTGTCGCCCGACGGCCGTTGCCGCACATTTGCCGCCGCCGCCGATGGTTATGGACGTGGTGAAGGCTGTGGCGCAGTCATCCTGAAACGACTCAGCGACGCCCAGGCAGACAACGACCCCATTCTGGCCGTCATTCGCGGCACGGCCGTTAACCACGATGGCCGCAGCAGTGGCCTTACCGTGCCCAACGGCCAGGCGCAGCAAGAAGTCATCCGCGCGGCCCTGCAAAATTCGGGCGATCTGGACCCCCACGCCATCAACTATTTAGAGGCGCACGGCACAGGCACGCCTTTGGGAGACCCCATCGAAATTCGCGCGGCTACGGCCGTTCTCGGCAAGAACCGCACACCCGACAACCCGCTGTATGTTGGTTCGGTCAAAACCAACATCGGCCACCTGGAAGCGGCGGCCGGCATTGCCGGTTTAATCAAACTTGTGCTGGCCTTGCAGCATGAAGAGCTGCCGCCGCAGCTGCACTTCGACGAACCCAGTCCGCATATCGCCTGGGACGCCATCCCCGTGCAGGTGGTCACCAAACGGCAGTCGTGGGCGGGTGACAATCGGCTGGCCGGATTGAGTTCTTTTGGGTTTAGCGGGACCAACGCCCATGTCATTGTGGGCGCAGCGCCGCCAATGGTGGTGGTTTCTGACGAGGCGAACTCTGATGAGGAGATTTCTGACGGGATAGTTCCTATCGAGGCGGTCCCTGTTGTGGCGGAACGGCCGTTTCACCTGCTCACCCTCTCTGCCCGAACGGACAATGCCCTGCGTGAACTTGTCGCTCAGTATCACGCATTTCTGGAAACGCAGCCCGACGATTCCCTGGCTAATGTGGCGGTTACGTCTGGCAACGGCCGTTCCCACTTCGAGCATCGGTTGGCTGTGGTGGCGCAAAATCTGGCCGACGCCCGCGAAAAATTGGCGGCTGCCCTGGCTCAGCCATTGGCCGCCGCGCCAACCGCCACCCCCAAAATCGCCTTTTTGTTTACCGGGCAGGGGGCGCAGTACCCCGGCATGGGGCGGCAGCTTTATCAGGTGGAGCCTGCTTTCAAAGAGGCGATGGATCAATGCGCCGCTATTTTGGACGGTTATTTGGAACGGCCGTTACTCTCCGTTCTTTTTGCCGAAGCCAAAGCCGAAGCCGAAGCCGAAAACGCAGGCGACGCGGCCCTGATTCACCAGACAGCCTACACCCAGCCTTCGCTGTTTGCCATCGAATACGCCCTGGCGCAGGTATGGCTCAGTTGGGGCGTCAAGCCGACGGCCGTCATGGGGCACAGCATCGGTGAAATTGTGGCCGCTTGCCTGGCCGGTGTGTTCAGCCTGGAAGACGCGCTCAAGCTGGTCTATGAGCGCGGCAGGCTGATGCAATCGCTGCCTACCGGGGGAGCAATGGCCGCCGTATTTGCCGATGAGAGGCGTGTGACTGCGGCTCTGACCGGTTATGCCGACCAGCTATCCATCGCGGCGCTTAATGGGCCGCAGCATGTGGTCATCTCCGGGACGGCAACGGCCGTTGCCGCCGTTTTGTCCCGTCTAGAAGCGGAAGGCGTGCAATCCCGGCCGCTGACCGTCTCGCACGCCTTCCATTCGCCATTGATGGAGCCTATCCTGGCCGACTTCGAGCAGGCGGCCAGCGCCCTGACCTACCACAAGCCGCGTCTGCGACTCATTTCCAATTTGACCGGCCGCCAGGTGCAAGAGAACGAAGCGCAAACGGCCGTTTACTGGCGCGATCATATTCGCCGACCGGTGCAGTTTGCCCCTTCGGTGCAAACCCTGCTCAACGACGGCATCACCCATTTCCTGGAAATTGGGCCGCAGCCCATCTTGCTTGGCATGGCTCGCCAACTGCCCGGCGCGGACGCCGTAACGCCGGTCGCTTCGCTGCGCCGCAATTTGCCCGATTGGCAGCAGATGCTGACCGCATTGGGCAGCCTGTACGCAGCGGGCGCAGCCATAGATTGGCCGGCGGTTTACCGCCATCAATCGCTGCGCCCAGTCCGGCTGCCCAATTACCCCTTCCAGCGCAAACGCTACTGGCACGCCGCCACGCCGCATCCTGTGCAATCCACAACGACGCTGCCGGAAACGGCCGTTTCCGATGCCGATGAATGGCTTTACCAGGTTATCTGGGAGCCAGCGGCGCGTCTGGAAAGCGCGCCACCGTCGCCCGGTTCATGGCTGATTCTGGCGGATGCCCAGGGCGTGGGCGAAAAGCTGGCGGCGCAGGTACAGGCGCAGGGCGGGCATTGTCACGTCATCACCCAAACCCAACTCCAGGCAAGTAACCAGACGCTGGCGCAATGGCTGGCTGCAACCGCAATCTTACAATCGGGGCCGCTGCTGCACGTTGTCCATTTGTGGGGATTGGACGCCGCTGACGCGCCGGCGGCGGAGGCCGCCTGTCTTTCGGCGCTGCACCTGCTGCAACATGTGGCGGCGCACAGCCTGGCGCTGCCCAAACTCTGGCTGGTGACGGCCGGGGCGCAGGTCGTCCGGCCCGGCGAACAGCCGACGATCTGGCAGTCGCCGTTGTGGGGTCTGGGCAAGACGATGGCGCTGGAACATCCAAAATTGTGGGGCGGCCTGATGGATCTGGACCCGGCAAGCCGGGACGATGTGGCTGCATTGCTCTTGGACGAAATTCAGCAGTCTGACGGTGAGCAGCAAATCGGCTGGCGTGACGGGCGGCGCTACGTGGCGCGATTGACGCCGGCCGACCCGCCTCCCCAGACGCGCGACCTGCCGCTGCGTCCGGATGGCAGCTACCTGATCACCGGTGGGTTGGGGGCGTTGGGGCTGGTTGTAGCCCACTGGTTGGTGCAG
>CALFEW010000928.1 GCA_937958365.1 uncultured Chloroflexota bacterium
AAGAAGTGATTGTGGGCGCGGTGCAAGACCCGCAGTTTGGCCCGGTGATCATGTTTGGCTCCGGCGGCGTAGAGGTGGAAGGCTTACGCGACGTGGCCTTTGCCCTGGCGCCGCTAACGGCCGCTGACGCCGATTATTTGCTGGCGCACACCTGGGCGGGGCGAAAGCTGGCCGGGTATCGGGGCAGTGCGGCGGGAGACGAAACGGCCGTGCGCGAGACGCTCTTCCGCCTGGCCCAACTCGTCCACGATTTCCCCCAACTGGCGGAAATCGAAATCAATCCGCTGCGCGTGCTGCCGGTGAATGAAGGGGTGTATGCGCTTGATGTTCGCGCCGTGGTGGGCATCTAGAGTACTGGTATTCAGTATTCCGTAATCCGTAGGGCGCTACCTCTAGTAAACGCCATCGGAATACGGAATACGGTATACGGTATACGGAATACGAGTTACGGGTACTAGGGGTTGACTTCAACAAAGTCGGTGGCGACCCAGCCCTCGTTGCCGGCCGGAGTGCGGACAAAAATCCAGACGTATTCGTCGGCTTCCGCTTCGCCGGGCAGGACAACAAGCTGCGTGCCTTCCAGCAGCCATTCCACATCCGGGGCGGTGGTGGAGGGTTCTGAGCGCAGATAAACGCCTACCGGGCTGGTGACCACGGCCGTTTGCGGCGCAGGTTCTGGCGTATGGGTCGGGGTTTGGGCGGGCGTAGACGTCAACGTCGGTAAGACGGTGGCCTGGGTGGTGGGGAAAGGAACCGGGGTCACAGTGGCGGTGGAGATGGATAGCGGTGTTTGGATAACGGCCGTCTCCACAGGCAAGCCTTCGGTGGGCGACAGCGTCGGCGCAAACGCCGGTTCAACTACTTCATCGCCGGCAGCCGGAGCAATCGCAAACACGGCAAAAAAAATCAGGCCCAGGAACAAAGCCACCGCCGCCCGAATAAAATCGGCCTGCATGGCCTGACGCGCTTCCAACTGCCCAAAAGCATACGACTCTTTGCCAGACCGGGAACGGGCCGACACAGCACGGAATAGAAAGTAAGCCGCAGCTAATAGACTGATGGCTCCTAAGAGCGGGAGAATTACAGCAAAGATAACCTGCACAACAACTCCTTGTGTTCCTCAACGCTTACTTTAGCCAAGCCCGTCCACTTTGGCAAGTAACACAGCCGCTTTTCAGGCATTTTCGTCCGAATCGGCGGTTTGCAGAAATGCTTTCACTTCTTGCCAGAGGACGTCCATCGCCGCCAGGTCCATCTGCGATAGATCTAACTGGCGCTCTACCGCCAGCCGTTCCACTTCACGGAAGCGCCGGTCAAACCGTAGATTCGCCTCGCGCAAGGCGCTTTCCGCATCCACACCCAGCCAGCGCGCCAGGTTCACAATCACAAACAAGAGGTCGCCCAACTCTGCCTGACGCTCGGCGGGAGTGACAGCAGCCTGCAATTCGGCCATTTCCTCGCGTAACTTCTCGTACACGCCGGCCACATTGGGCCAATCGAAGCCGACTTTGGCGACTTTGTGCTGAATCTTTTGCGACCGGGCCAGCGCCGGTAACGCTGTTGGAATGTTGTCCAACACAGACGCCGCCTGGCCGCCCTTTTCATCTTGCTTGATTTGATCCCAGTTGCGCAAAACGGCCGCTGTGTCCGCCGCCTCCCAATCGCCCCAAACGTGAGGATGCCGCCGCTTCAATTTGGCCTCAATCCCGGCTATGACGTCGCTCAGGCGGAAAACTTCCTCTTCCGAGGCCATTTGCGCCTGCATCACCAGGTGGTAAAGCATGTCGCCCAATTCTTCGCGCAAGCCATCATCGTCAAAGGCGTCTAACGCCGCCAGCACTTCGCTGGCTTCTTCCAGAAAATCGGCGCGCATACTTTGCGGCGTCTGCTCGCGGTCCCAGGGGCAGCCATCCGGGCTGCGCAAAACGGCAACCGTTTCGGCCAGGGCGGGCAGCGAGGCTTTGTACGGCAGGGCGGGCACGTACAAACTGGTGAGGTGGCTGATCTGCTCGCTGTGGTCAATGGCGTACAAAGGCACTTCCTCCACGACTTGCCCGGTCATACCGGCGGCGTGGATGAGGTGGACGGGGTGTTCTTCGGGGTAAACGGCCGTCAACACCAACTTCAAATCGCTGGCTACCAATCGGCTGTAGACCTGCCCCAACAGCAAAGGCACGTCAGGATTCAGGGGCGGGTAGTGAAAAGCCAACATCTCCACTGCATCAAACAGTTGCAGACCATCCAGGCCGTCGTAGCCAACGGCCGTCAGCATTGGCTCCACAAAACTCAAGCCGGGCACAATCCGCACCGCCACACCGGCTTCTTGCGCCGCCGCTTCCAGAGCCGTCACCGTAGACTCGCCCACGTGGGGATGGCCGGGTACGGCGTAAATCACCGGGCTGGCTGCTGCCAGACGCAGCAGTTCGGCTACGATTTGCGTGTAAACAGACTCGAAGTTAACGGCCGTTTCATAAATCCCATCAAAGCTCACCAGCGTTACGTTGGCCGGCAAATCGGCCACGGCCGGGTGGCGTTTTGTCCGCAGGTAAACCGTGTCAGCTTCGGCCAACACTTGCCAGGCTTCACGGGTCAGGAAACGGCCGTCGCCCGGCCCCAATCCCACAACAGTTATGCCCATCACAACACCTTAAACCTCATTTCCAAAGCAAAAAGGCGAGTTCCAGGACTCGCCTAAATATGCCTCATCATACCAGCAGTTCACGACAGGCTGCCTGACGGCAGCCCATCATTCATTGCCCATGAATTAACGCTTGGTGTAGGTCGGCGCCTTACGGGCACGCTTCAGACCTGGCTTCTTGCGTTCCTTGATGCGCGCGTCGCGTGTCAGGTGGCCGCCAGCGCGTAAAACACCGCGCAAGTTCTCATCGTATTTTACCAACGCCCGCGCCAAACCCAACCGCACGGCGCTGGTTTGCCCGGTGATACCGCCGCCTTCGATCTGGACGGTAACGTCCATCTTACCCAGCAAATCGGCGGCAGCCAATGGGCCGCTGAGGATTTGATGATCGCCAAAGCGCGGGAAATATTCGGAAACGTCTTTGTCGTTCACCGTGAATTGGCCCACGCTGTCTGCGCCGGGGTAAATGCGCACGCGCGCCGAAGCACGCTTCCGCCGGCCGATCCCCTCGAAGTATTCTCTGTCTGCCATAAATCTCTCCTAAAGCTCCATCGGGACGGGCTGCTGCGCTTGATGCGGATGATCCGGCCCTGCGTACACTTTCAACTTCTTAATCATCTGTCGCCCCAGCTTGTTTTTGGGCAGCATACCTTTGATTGCCAGTTCGACCGGGCGAGTCGGATAGCGATTCAACTGCTCTTTGAGTGTCATCTCGCTCAACCCGCCAGGATAGCCAGAATGACGATAGTACATTTTCTGCTCCATGCGTCGTCCTGACACGTGAATTTTATCGGCATTGACGACGATGACAAAATCACCGGCATCCACCGAGGGGCTGTAGATAGGCTTGTGCTTGCCACGCAAAACTGCGGCCACCTGTGAAGCCAGCCGACCGAGCGTCTGGCCTTCAGCATCTACCACGTACCAGCTACGTTCTACGTCAGCCGGTTTTGTTACGTATGTTTTCATCCTGCTCTTCTCCGTAAGTTACAGATACCAGGTAAAGGCCATGCGCCGGCGCTACCGCGCCAGACCGACGACGGTCACAAGCATTCAGCGCTGCCTCAAACTCTGCAATAGACCAACGGCCGTCACCCACAGCCTTCATACTACCCACCAGACTCCGTACCATGCGCTGAAGGAAAGCGTTGGCTTCAATAAAAAAGACCACCAATTCCTCCTGACGCTGCCACCGGGCGGCAAATACTTCACGAACCGTGTTGTTGCCCTGGGGAGGCTGCCCGAAGGTAGCAAAATCATGCACTCCCAGCAAACAACTCGCCGCCTCATTCATTACCGCCACGTCGAGGGGCTGGCTAATGTGCCAGCTTCGGTGACGGCGTAATGGGCTGCGAACGGCCGTGTTGTAAATGTGATACGCATATGCCCGTCGCCGGGCATCAAAGCGTGGGTGAAACGCCGTTGTCGTCTGATTTAGCTGTAAAATTGCAATGTCGGCCGGACAATTCGCATTAAGAGCGCGCTGCAAATCGGTTAAACCATGCCGCCACTCAATGTCAAAACTAATCACCTGGCCTGTTGCATGAACACCACTGTCTGTCCGCCCGGCGCCAATTACCGTCACCGGGTGCTGGACTATCTGATTTAACGCTTGCTCCAATGCGCTTTGAATGGTGGGCTGATTATCTCGTTGGCGTTGAAAGCCATAATAATTTGTCCCATCATACTCAATCTGAGCGCAGTAACGAGCCAAGCACAACTCCTAATCCACCAGCATCAGCACAGCCATATCCGCATTGTCGCCAGGGCGTTTGCCAACTTTGACCATGCGTGTATAACCACCGGGCCGTGTCTGGTAGCGAGGCGCGATTTCCTCAAACAACTTCTGGACGACGTCCACGTCTTCCGTCACCCCACCCTCATCGGTGAAAGTGCGGGTCTTGGGCAAACGGGCAGCAGCCAGACGACGGGCATGAACGGCCGCTGCCGGGTTCGCACTGCTCTTGTCCAGACCACGTTTCGCCAGTGTGATCATCTTTTCCGCTGCCGGTTGAATCGTGCGCGCTTTAGCTTCCGTCGTCAACACTTGCTCGTAGCAGATCAGGTCTGCCACCAAATTTTGGCGCAGCGCTTTGCGATGCGCGGAACTGCGATTTAATCTACGACCATGTACTCGATGTCGCATGACACTTACCTCTTACAGTCTAAAAACCGGGCCTGTTGCACAAGCCCGGTTTCCAGGCAATTCTCCATAATCAGAATGATCGGACCGGATTTATGCCCGGTGTCCCTCATCATCGTCCGCAAGAAAACCTTTGGCTTGAAGCTGCTGCTTTAATTCATCCAGAGATTTCTCGCCGAAATTCCGAATGGCCAACATCGTCTCTTCGCCACGTTCCAGCATATCCAACATTTCGCCGACTTTGGTGATACCGGTCCGTTTCAACGAGTTAAAGACGCGCACGCTCAAATCAAGTTGTTCGATAGGCGTGTCATAAATCTCGTTCGGAATGGCGCCTTCTTCCTCTTCTTCTGCTTCGATGGGCAAGAAGGTTTCTTCGCTCACACCGGCGATGGGCCGCAGATACTGCATCAGAATCTGCGCGGATTGTGCCAGAGCATCTTCAGGTTTAATGCTGCCGTCCGTCCAAATTTCCATCACCACACGGTCATAATCAGATATCTGACCAACGCGGGTGTTGTCTACTTCATAACCAACACGGTTAATCGGGCTGAAAATCGCATCCACAGGTAGTTCGCCGATTGGCAACCGCCCGCGATCTTCGGCCGGTGAATAACCGCGCCCTGTCTCCACCGTCATTTCGATTTCCAGGAAAGCCTCGTCGGAATCAACGGTGAACAGGTACAGGTCAGGGTTGATAATTTCAACCTCAGGCGGTACTTGCAGGTCGGCCGCTGTCACAACGCCTGCGCCGTGAACTTCCAAACGCAGGCGGGCGGTGTCGGTGTTGTGCAATTTGAGACGGAGTTTTTTAATGTGCAAAATGAGCTGCATCATATCCTCACGCACGTGAGGGATGGCGGAAAACTCATGCGGCACGTCAGTAACACGGATAGAGGTGATGGCAGCGCCCGGCAAAGAAGCGAGCAGTACACGGCGCAACGAATTGCCTACCGTGGTGCCATAGCCTCTTTCCAGAGGACCGATCACGAACCGCCCATATTCTAATGACATGGCGGTGCTTTCAATCTTGGGTAAAATCAAGTTGTTAATAGCCAACGATATACCTCCCTTCCCTAACTATTCAAAACCCTACTGGCCTCACGAACTTTAGCGGGAGTAGTATTCAACGATTAACTGCTCGTTCAAGGAAACGTCAATGTCTTCTCGAACAGGCAAACTCAGGATTTTACCCGATAGATTGCCAGTATCAAGGGATAACCAGCGCGGTACCTGACGGTCATCTATATTCTGACGCAGCTCTTTGAAGTAGGGACGTCGGGTGCTTTCGGGACGAATCGAGACCTTGTCGCCTTCGGAGACGAGGGCGGATGGGATGTTGGTTTTACGGCCGTTCAGCATAATATGCCCATGCGCCACCAACTGCCGTGCGTGCGGACGGGAATCCGCCAGACCCAGACGATACACCACATTGTCCAACCGGCTCTCCAACAAGATCAACAAATTCGAGCCTGTCAGACCAGAACGGCGCTCAGCACGATTGAAGTATATGCTGAACTGATGTTCCATCAGACCATAAATACGCCGTGCCTTCTGCTTTTCACGCAATTGCAACAAATAATCAGAAGCGCGTCCCCGACGGAACTGCCCCTCCCGACCATGCTGCCCAGGCGGGTAAGAACGACGCTCAAAAGAGCATTTTGGGGTCATGCAACGCGACCCCTTCAAAAACAGCTTTTCGCCTTCACGGCGACAAAGCCTACATACCGGTCCAGTATACTTTGCCAACTTGTACCTCCAAGTAATGTAGATTTCGGAGAGGTTTACGGGTGTGGCAACCCTTCATCCCTCTCAACCAGGTCTTGCCGTCGGGCAATCTAATAGCCAGTCATCAACTGCTACAAAATCACCCGACGGCAAGACTATTAAACAAAATTATACACGCCGCTTCTTCGGCGGACGGCAGCCATTGTGTGGCACAGGCGTAATATCACGAATCGCAGTCACGCGAATCCCTGACGTTTGCAGCGCCCGAATCGCCGACTCGCGCCCAGGCCCAGGCCCATTCACAATGATTTCCATTTCTTGCATACCGTGATCTTGCGCAACCTTTGCCGCATTCTTGCTCGCCAAACCAGCGGCATAAGGTGTACTCTTACGTGACCCCTTAAACCCAGAGCTACCGGCGCTCGCCCAAGACACAGCGTTTCCTTTGGTGTCGGTGATCGTCACGATCGTATTGTTAAAAGTCGCGTGAATATGGGCCTGACCTTGAGGCACCATCTTCTTGATTTTCTTGCGAACTTGCGTAGTTCTTCTACGTCCCATAGTTTCTCCCGTTCATTGTGCCGGCAATCAGATAAGCCAATCTGATACCAAACACACAAAAACAATTACTTGCCCTTGCGACGACCGCGACCAGCAACAGTCTTCTTTGGACCTTTGCGTGTGCGTGCATTCGTCTTGGTACGCTGCCCATGTACTGGCAAATGACGACGATGGCGCAGACCACGGTAACAACCGATTTCGGTCAGTCGCTTAATATTCATCGCCACTTCGCGGCGCAAATCACCTTCTACGGTATAGTTTTCGTCAATAATCTGCCGCAAACGGCCGACTTCAGCCTCGGAAAGGTCTTGCACCCGTGTGTCGGGATTGACATTGGCTGTTGCCAGAATGTTCCGGCTAGCCGTTTTACCAATACCGTAAATGTAGGTTAAGCTTATTTCCACCCGCTTGTTGCGGGGAACGTCTACACCAGCAATACGTGCCATAATTCCTCCAGCTTACCCTTGCCGCTGCTTGTGATTGGGGTCCACACAAATCACACGGACAATACCTTTGCGCTTAATAATTTTGCATTTTGGACAACGACGTTTTACAGACGCTGATACTTTCATGATCTTTATCTTCCTCTGCTTGTGCAAACAGCAACCTGCACAATGACGTACTTCTACTAACTTTTAATTTTTCTGTACAACCTCAAGTAATTCCTGAAAAACCTTGTCTACGGGTTGTTCGCCATTAATTTTAACCAGGAGACCCTTTTTTTCGTAATAGTCTAGCAATGGTTGGGTCTGCTCTGCGTAAACCCGCATTCGGGTTCGGATTGTATCTTCATTGTCGTCGGAGCGACCTTCGATTTCTGCCCGTTTCAGCAATCGGCAAACCAGCTCGTCTTGGCTTACGTGAATATAAGGCACTACTTTGATCGTCCCGGAAAATTCAGCCAGCAGCTTTTCTAATGCGTCTGCCTGCATTGGATTACGTGGGAAACCATCCAAGATCGCGCCTTGTGTGCAGTCTACCTGCGACAAACGGTCACGAACCATGGCCACCGTCACGTCATCCGGAACCAGTTCGCCCTTATCCATATAAGTTCTGGCGAGTTTACCCAACTCTGTTTCATTCTTAAGGTTGTAACGAAACAAATCGCCCGTTGCTACTTGTGGCAGACCTAGTTTACCTTCCAATTGCTTGGCCTGAGTCCCTTTACCGGCCCCAGGAGCTCCCATCAAAACCAGGTAAGTTGCCATTTTAGATAAACCCCTCGTAATTGCGCATGAGCAATTGTGCTTCCAGTTGTCTCATTGTGTCAATGACTACACCGACGATAATGATCAAACCAGAACCACTAATAACCAAAACGCTTTGCTCGATACCAGGCAAACCCAAGATAGCGCCAAGTCCTTGCATGATGCCAGGTAAAATGGCGATGATGCCCAGGAAAAGCGCCCCGGCGAATGTAATTCGGCGCACAACAGCCATAATGTAATCGGCCGTGCGCTTGCCAGGACGAATACCGGGTATAAACCCGCCTTGCCGCTGCAACGTCTGGGGAATGTTCTGCTGCTGAACCATCACGTCGGTGTAGAAGAAGGTGAAACCCACCACCAACAAGAAGAAGAAAAGCCAGTAGAATATGAACAACCAGGGATCGGTGGTTGGGTCTTGAGAAGAGCCAAACGCGGCAACAGTCTGAGCAATTTTGTCAAAGGTGCTACCGCTACCTGTCACGAACAGGCCGGCAATCAAGGGTGGGAAGGTCAGAATGGATTGGGCAAAGATAATCGGAATCATGCCGGCCGTATTGACCTTCAGGGGGATGTAGCTGCTTTGTCCTTGATAGACTTTGCGACCACGCACGCGACGGCCGTATTGCACCGGTATGCGTCTTTGTCCTTCTTGCACAATCACAATCACCAGAACGGTCAACACCGTGATAACGATGAAGGCGACAAAGGTGAAAACCCGCGTAACCACATCGGACATCGAGAACATACCCGCAATATTCGGCAAAATACCCGAAACGATACCGCCAAAGATAATTAGCGAGATACCCTGACCAATCCCGTCTTCCGTGATCATTTCGCCCAACCAGATGGCAAACATCGTGCCACCCAACATTGCCAACAGCGTGGTAAACGTTGCCAGCAGTTGGTCCGGCGCAAAACCAAAGTTCGGCATGATCACTTCCAAACCGCCAACCGATTGGTAGCTAAAGCCAACCAAACGAATCTGACCCACCGCATTGACGATAGCCAGCGGTACTGTCAGGTAATAGGTGTAACGGTTAATTTTGTTACGGCCAGATTCACCTTCCGCAGCAAGTTCTTCTAGCTGAGGAATAATCGGTGTAATCAATTGGATGATAATGGAGGCTGTGATGTAAGGGTACACCCCCATCGCCATCACCGAAAAATTACGCACCGCACCACCGGACAAGAAATCCAGGAAAGAAATCACCTGATTATTGCCGATGGGTTGCGTCGTAAACGCCAGCCATGCTTCCAGGTTAACCCCAGGCACGGGAATGTTGGCGACCAAACGATAGACCACCAACAAAAACACCGTGAACAAAATGCGCCGGCGCAGATCTGGGAGCATAAAGGCAGAACGTACAGAATCAATCATGATTTTTCTCCGTGTTCAATGGCCTCGGATAAATTCATCCCGCAAAAGGGAGAATCTCCACCTGGCCACCGGCTGCCTCAATCTTCTCTTTCGCCGACTGTGAAAAGCGATGCGCTTTAACTGTTAATGCCTGAGTTACTTCGCCCTCACCCAGGATAACAACCGGATCCGTTTCTTTTTTGATGAGTCCCAGGAATGCCATGACTTCTGGCGTCACGTCCACGTCATCAAACTCATAATCGGCCAGGTCTTTCAGGTTAACAGCCTTGTAGTAAACCTTATTATCGTTGGTGAAACCACGCTTGTAAGGTAAACGACGGGCTAACGGCAGTTGACCACCTTCAAAATAGACGCCCTTGCCACCGCCGCTGCGGGCGTTCTGGCCTTTGGTACCACGCCCGGCAGTTTTACCTTGCCCGGCAGAAATACCACGACCCACTCGCTTGCGCTTTTTCTTTGATCCGGAATTGGGGCGCAGATCGTGTAGTTTCATTATTTCACCTCTTCCACAGAAACCAAATGCTCTACTTTTCTAACCATACCCCGAATAACCGGAGTATCGTCGTGTTCTACAGACTGGTTCAACCGTTGCAGGCCCAGCGCTTTGATGGTCGCTTTTTGCCGCTCGTTGTAACCAATCACACTCTTGGTATACGTGATGATTAACTTGGTCATTACTTCCGACTCCAGAAAGGCACGACCTCAGCAACATCCTTACCACGTTCGGCCGCTACCTGGTTGACATCCTTCAATTGTTGCAAACCATCCATGGTAGCCTGAAGCACGTTAAGCACGTTCTGGCTGCCCAATGATTTAGAGAGAATGTCCTTGTAACCCGCAGCTTCCACAATCTGGCGGACAGCGCCACCGGCAATAACGCCCGTACCGGGGGAAGCCGGCTTCAGCAGTACTCTGGCTGAGCTGTGAGTGCCGATAACTTCGTGCGGAATGGTATTGCCCATCATAGAAACTGTGTGCATGTTTTTGCGAGCAGCTTCCAAAGCTTTGCGGATGGCATCCGGCACAGAGCGAGCTTTGCCAACGCCAACGGCGACGCTTCCTCTGTTATCGCCAACGACCACAGATACGCGGAAGGCAAAACGACGGCCACCTTTGATGACTTTGGCTACGCGCGTAATATCAACGATACGCTCGTCTAATTCGTTACCTTGATCATATTGACGTCTTTGTCCCATTGTATTCTCCTGTTTAGAACTTCAGACCGCCTTCGCGGGCGCCGTCGGCTAGGGCTTTGATACGGCCGTGATAGAGGAAACCACCCCGATCAAATACGACCTGTTCAATACCGGCTGCCAGGGCACGTTCGGCCACAGATTTGCCAACCAACGTCGCCTGTTCTGACTTGGTTTTGCCGTCCATCTCTGCTTTCAGGTCTTTGTCAATGGATGAAGCAGAGATAATGGTGTTTCCAGACACATCATCTATAAGTTGTGCATAGATTTGTTCTGTGCTACGGAACACGCTCAACCGTGGGCGCTGCGCTGTACCCGAAATCTTCATCCGAATACGGCGGCGGCGGCGTTCACGTGATATGTGAGATTTTCCAGCCATGATAATACCTCTTAACCTACACCTTGCCTGTCTTACCGGCCTTGCGCCGAACGATCTCATCGTTATAACGAATGCCTTTACCTTTATAAGGTTCCGGCGGCCGTTGTTTGCGGATTTGTGCGGCGATTTCACCCACCACTTGCTTATCAATCCCGGAAACAATCACCGTTTTATTACGGTTTTCAACCGCAAACTGAATGTTGGCCGGGGGATTAAAGTGGACAGGGTGGGAATAGCCAACGTTTAGCACCAGGACATTGCCGTTCATTTCAGCGCGATAACCAACGCCTTCAATTTGCAATGTCTTGGAGAACCCTGTACTAACGCCAACAACCATGTTGTTAAGCAAGGCACGGGTTAAACCGTGTAAAGAGCGATGATTCTGCGAATCAGACGGCCGTTTCACCATCATCACCCCATTTTCCATTTCAATCTGCATCTCCGGATGAAGCGCCTGAGTTAATTTACCTTTTGGGCCTTCTACCGTAATCAGATTATCTTCCTGAACGTTGATTTTAACTTTGTCAGGTATTTGGACGGGTGCTTTACCAATTCGAGACATGGTTAACCTCCAACTACCAGACCTTGCAGATAACTTCACCACCTACACCCAGGCGGCGAGCTTGCTGTCCAGTCATAATGCCCTGAGAAGTCGTGACAATAGAAACACCCATGCCACTCAAAACCCAGGGGATATTTTTTGTACCAACATATACGCGGCGTCCCGGCCGGCTCACACGCTCCATGCCCGTAATAACGGACCGTCGGTGGCGGCGATCGCCCACGTATTTTAACGTCACATTCAACACAGACTGTGGTTTCTCAGGCACAACCTGATAATCCTCAATGTACCCTTCAGCCTTCAAGACGCGGGCTAATTCCAGCTTCATTTTAGAATTCGGCATGGACACCGTCGGATGTAACCGCATCTGCGCATTACGAATGCGTGTCAGCATATCAGCAATCGGATCACTCATTGACATAATGCACCTCTTACCAACTTGATTTCACCACGCCAGGAACATTGCCCTTCAGCGCTTCTTCGCGGAAGCAAATACGGCATAGACCAAAGCGACGCATGTAGCCACGAGGACGACCACAAAGCCGACAACGATGTCGAATCTGCACGCTATATTTACGCTTGGTTTCCCGTGCGATCATTGATTTCTTCGCCATTTTTTCTCCTACCTCAACTCTGCCAGAATGGCATCCCTAACAAAGTCAACAGACGGCGACCTTCTTCGTCCGTCTTCGCCGTCGTCACGATGGTTACTTCCATTCCCCGAAGCTTATCAATCTTGTCAAATTCAATTTCAGGGAAAATCAATTGCTCGCGCAAACCAAGCGTATAGTTGCCACGGCCGTCAAAGGAATCCGGCGAAATTCCCTGAAAATCACGAGTACGTGGCAAGGCCACGTGGATCAAACGTGTCAGAAAACTCCACATCCGTTCGCCACGCAGCGTCACTTTCACGCCAATAATGCGGCCTTCACGCAACTTGAAACCAGCGATAGATTTCTTCGCTTTGGTAACCACAGGCTTTTGCCCGGTAATCGCCGTCACATCACTGACAGCAAATTCGATAGCCTTGGCATTGTCCAGGGCCTCGCCCAGGCCCACGTTAACAACCACTTTGGTTATACGCGGGACCTGCATGACAGATTGATATTCAAACTCTTTCATGAGAGCAGGAGCAATTTCTGCCTGATACTGCTCTTTCAACGGTGTAAACATCCTTACCTCCAGGTTAAGTGGCAGGCCAGCCAACGGTTTCGGCTTTCACCGACTGACAGCTTTAGAAACGCTTGCCAATCTGTTACCGTTACAAAGGGGCCTGGCTCACCGTGGATTATGTATCACTACTTGTCAATAATATCTTTGCCGCTCTTCTTAGAGTAGCGAATGCGACGGCCGTCAGCATCTTGGCGGATACCCACGCGCGTCTTTTTGTCTGTATGCGGGCACACCAGCATGACGTTAGACACATCAATCGGCGCTTCAAATTCAATGATACCGCCCTGTGCCTGCGACCGGCCGCCCGTAGCCTGTGCTTTCTGGTGCTTCTTAACCATATTCACACCAGATACCACAATCCGATTCTTTTGGGAGATCACACGCTGTACTTCGCCGCGCTGTCCCTTATAGTTTCCGGCAATCACTTCTACCTGGTCACCGACTTTAATGCGCATCTCTTACCTCATTTCCTGAAAAACGATGGCGCAAAGCCATCATCTTATCGCCTATTCTTAAAGCGCCTCTGGCGCCAGTGACATGATGCGCCCAAACCCTTTCTCACGCAGTTCTCGGGCCACAGGGCCAAAAATACGCGTGCCCACCGGATTAGTACCCGACGAATCCAGGATAACAGCCGCATTGTCATCAAAACGGATGTAGCTGCCATCGTCGCGCTTGTACTCTTTGCTCGTCCGTACAACCACAGCTTTCACGATGGATCCTTTCTTCACGGCCGAATTTGGCGCAGCCTTCTTAACAGAAGCCGTCACAACCTCACCCACACCGCCATACCGGCGCACAGAACCACCCATTACCTGAATAACCAGGAGTTCACGCGCGCCAGAATTATCTGCCACTTTCAAACGGGATTCTTTTTGAATCATGACAATGCCTCGTTATTTCGCGCGTTCCACGATGGAAACAACAGCAAAGCGCTTATGGCGGCTAATGGGAGCCGATTCGATGATCTCTACGCGATCACCGACGCGACATTCATTTACCTCATCATGCGCCTTATATTTTTTGCGTAAACGCATAACTTTGCCGTAGACCGGGTGACGCTTTGTTGTGGTAACTTCAACAATTACCGTTTTATCCATTTTGTCACTGGTGACCACGCCTACCAGATGTTTACGTTGTTCTTTCATCTTTTACCTACCCTACAACCTCATAGCTGGTAACCAGGCGCGGCTGCGGCTTTTCTAGCCGGGCGCGGCGTCCCTGGAGGCGTTTTTTATTCAGATCCACCAAAGCGGTAGCCAGGTCTCTGCCACCTTTTTCGGTAAAGGCTACACGCCAGGCGCTATCTTCATAATTAAAAGCCGCTGTTGCCTGCCATTCTTTTCCGTCCAAAACAGACGCAATGGCCGGTTCTAAAGCGGCCGTTTCAATGGCTAATTGGCGCGTGCCCAACACAGTCTCGATCTGGGCGATCTCACGGCGCACAGTGCGTATGCGCGTGTAATCCTCCAGGCGTGCGCCAGCTTTCTGGAAGCGGAGATTAAACATCTCCTCTCGTCTGTTTTCGAGCATTTCTTCCAGTTTTTGATTACTCATTGCCCGCAGCTCAACGATTTTAGCCATTAGAGCTTATCCTCCCGCGCGATGACTTGCGCCCGGATAGGCAGTTTATACGCTGCCAGACGCAAAGCTTCACGCGCCATGTCTTCCGGCACCCCGCCAATTTCAAACATAATTCGGCCAGGCTTCACGACGGCGACCCAATGGTCCACAGAGCCTTTACCTTTACCCATGCGGGTTTCGGCCGGCTTCGCCGTAACCGGCTTGTCAGGGAAAATCCGGATCCAATACTTACCACGACGACGCATGTGGCGCACCACAGTACGGCGCATCGCCTCGATCTGGCGGCTGGTAATCCAGCCGGGTTCCAATGCCTGCAAAGCGAATTCACCGCTGAGCAGGTCAGAACCGCCCTTGGCCATGCCTTGCATACGCCCTCGGAACTGCTTCCGATATTTCACACGTTTTGGCATTAACATGATTCCAACTCCGCAAAATCAGAGATTAAGGCAGTTCAGACATGCGCTGCTAACCTTAATCTCTAATTATCATTTATTCACTAATGTAGACGTCCATGGCCGATTCGGCTTTTTGCGGCAGAATTTCACCGCGATAAACCCAAACCTTGACCCCGATTTTGCCAAATGTGGTCAGAGCTTCAGCAAAGCCATAGTCCAGATCGGCCCGGATGGTGTTCCGCGGAACACGGCCGTCCCAAATCTTTTCTTTACGCGCCATTTCCGAACCACCCAAACGACCGCCTACCTCAATACGAACGCCTTCCGCACCCTGGCGCATCGCTTGCTGTACAGCACGCTTCATCGCCCGGCTATGAGAAATCCGGCGTTCCATTTGGCCGGCAACGTTTTCAGCAATCAACTGCGCATCCGTATCCGGCTGCCCAATCTCTTCAACTTCCAACTTCACCGCTTTGTCGGTCAATTTCCGCAGCTTGCCACGTAATTCTTTCACCGAAGCGCCTTTACGGCCGATCACGATACCCGGTTTGGCGGTATGAATAGTAACCTGAACCTGATTAGGAGCCGCGCGTTCAATATTCAGAGCCGAAATACCCGCCTGGGGCATCTCTTTACGGATCATGGCCCGAATCTGAAAATCTTCGTGCAACAAATCCTGATACTGCTGCTTTTCGGCATACCAGCGCGTATTCCAATCACGGATTGATTTCAAACGAAAACCGACAGGATGTACTTTACGTCCCATAACTCCTCCACCTATATGTCGTAATCGACAACTTCGCGCTCGGCCAACACGACAGTAATGTGCGACGAACGGCGAATAATCGGCCGGAAACGACCACGCCCGGCAAAACGACCACCATGAGGCGATTTGCGATGTTGTGGCCCTTTGTCTGCATAGATTTTGCTTACATAAAGCTCATCCATTTCCAGACCAAAGTTCTGTTCCGCATTAGCCACAGCCGATTGCACCAGCTTGTACACAACGTCGGCCGCATTCTGGGGCATAAACCGCAACGTCGCCAACGCTTCATCCGCATTCTTGCCACGGACAACATTACATACCAGGCGCACTTTTTGCACCGCAATCGGTATGTGTCGGACACTTGCTTTAACTTCAAATGCTTCAGACATAATTACCGACGCCCCTTCCCTTTCTTCTCAGTTTTCGAGACGTGTCCACGAAACATGCGTGTAGGAGCAAATTCACCCAACTTATGGCCAACCATATTTTCCGTAATGTAGATCGGAATGTGGCGACGGCCGTCATACACAGCAATCGTATGTCCCACCATCTGCGGGAATACCGTACTCGCCCGAGACCAGGTGCGAATTACCTGACGACTCTTGGCCGCATTCAGCTTCTCAACCTTCTTAAGCAATTTCGGACTGACAAACGGCCCTTTCTTTAAAGAACGTGACATCTTCTTCTTACCTCCTACCGACGCTTCTTAGTACGACGACGGAAAATATAACGGTCCGTAGCCTTATTCTTGCGCGTCCGTCGCCCTTGCGCCGGTTGACCCCACGGAGTCTTAGGACCAGACATACCAATTGGCGAACGCCCCTCACCACCACCATGCGGATGGTCATTCGGGTTCATCGCCGAACCACGTACCGTCGGGCGAACACCCAGGTGACGCTTACGACCAGCCTTGCCCAGCTTCACGTTCCCATGCTCCACATTTCCAACCTGGCCAATCGTCGCCAGACAATCCTGGGGCACATAACGCTCCTCACCAGAAGGCAAACGCAACGTCACATACTGCGGGTGATCTTTCGCCAACAACTGCGCCGACGTACCCGCCGCACGCACCATTTGGGCGCCTTTCCCAACCTGCATTTCCACATTGTGAACCAGTGTACCCAATGGAATGTTGA
>CALFEW010000929.1 GCA_937958365.1 uncultured Chloroflexota bacterium
TCTCCGCCGATCACCGCGTTACCGATGGCGCTGAAGCGGCTCGTTTCATGCAAGCCCTGAAGGCTATTCTCGAACACCCCTTGCGCCTGCTGCTTTAAGCACATAAAAGATGAAAGATTGGAGATGACCGAGCTTCTCCAATCTTTCATCTTTGCGCTGCAATCTTCAATCTCTCGTCTCCGTTAGTACAGTTCCACCGTAAAATCTGCTATACTAAATCCGGCATGTTCACATAAAACATTTATACTGCCCGGCCTGATCTCTTGGATGTGTACCCCTCCGAGAGGTTAACCGATTAGCCTGACTCTGTGGAGGAAGTTTGATGGCCACAATCCTGGTGATAGACGATGATGAATTGGTTTCCAGAACTTTACAACGTGCGCTGAAACTGTACGGTCATCAAGTGATGGTGGCCAACAGTGGAGCCGAGGGGCTGCAAACGGCGCGCCGCCATCGGCCCGATTTGTTTATTTTGGACATTATGATGCCCGGCGCGGATGGGTACCAGGTGTGCCGCCAGATTCGCGGAGACCCGTTGTTGAGCGACCTGCCTGTTCTGTTCCTGACAGCCAAAGCCAAAGACGAAGACAAGATTGAAGGCTTCCGTGCCGGCGCAGACGACTATTTGGGTAAACCGTTTAACATGGAGGAGCTGCAACTGCGGGTGAAGGCTATTTTACGCCGCACCAGCCCCATCACCATAGACCCGGAACCACCGAATGAGGTGGTGGTAGGGAACGTGACGCTGGATTGTCGCAGCTTTAAGGTCACGACGCCGGCCGGTGTGGCCCTGCTAACGAACGTGCAGTTCGATTTGTTGTATCACCTGATGAGCAACGCAGACCAGGTTTTTAACAGTCAACAACTGCTGCAAGATGTGTGGGATTACCCACGCGATACCGGCAGCCCGGAGTTGGTGCGCGCCCACATTAAGAATTTGCGGGAAAAACTAGAACCTTTGCCCAGCGATCCCATGTACATTCGCACGATTCAAGGGCACGGGTATACCTTCTCATCGGCGGCAACTGGTTAGCCGGACCTGAGGTTTTTCTGGACCTCCGGGCCTATGCGCCGCGCATATCATGGCAAATAACGCTCAGTCCCCAACACCAACGCGCATTCTGGTTGTGGATGACGAACCAGAAATTGCGGAATCCCTGGCCGATTTTCTGGTTCGGAAAGAAGGGTTCAAGGTTTCGCTGTCCAGCACCGGGGAAGAAGCCATCGAGTTCCTGAAATCAACGATTGGCGAAAACTACGAAGTGGACCTGGTGCTGCTGGACATGCGGATGCCGGGGATGTCGGGGTTAGAGGTGCTTTCCTGGATTCGACGGCATCCGGTACTGCAATATACGCGAGTTGTGTTGTTAACGGCCGCTGCCGGCAGCAACGACAAAGTAGAAGCGCTCTCCGCCGGCGCCGACGACTACATCACCAAGCCATATTATCCGCAAGAGTTGCTGGCGCGGGTGAAGACAATTTTGCGCACGCAGCAGTTGGAAAAGCAGTTGCAGCGGCAGAGCCAGCAGTTGGCGGCGCTGAACCAGATGGGGCAGCGGTTGGCGACGACGCTGGAGACGCAAGAGGTTTTGGCCACGGCCGTTGCCGGGGCCATTGAGATTTTGGGGGTAGAGTCGGCGGCGGCGTTTATGTTGGAAGGCGGCCGTTTGCGCTGCAAAGCCTTGCGTACGGCCGACGGATTGGTCGCCACGGATCATCATCTGGACGTGGACCAGGGGTTTGTGGGGCAGGTGTTTGCCCGGCAAGCCGCAGCCTTATTGAACACCCCGGCGGACGACGGCCGTTTCCAACTTTCCACCGATGCCCCACCGGGTATCGAGCCGCGTACGCTCATGGCGGCGCCGCTGGTGGTGCGCGGTCGGCCGGTGGGTATTTTGACGTGTTACAACAAGGTGAACGGCCGTTTCCAACAAGTTGATTTGGAACTGTTCTCCTCCCTGGCAATTTCCATCAGCGATTCCATCGAAAACGCCTGGCTTTTCCAACGCATCCGCCTGCGGCAGCAAGAACTGCTGGAAAACCGCAATACCCTGCAAGCCCTCATTGACGGCATCCCACACCCCATCTACACCATCAACGATCATTGGGAACTGATCTCCATTAACAAAAGCAAGGCCAATCAACACCCGGAAACGGCCGAAGAGCTGATTACACGGCCGTGTTACCGCGCCTTTTTTCAGCGCGAAACCCCTTGCACCCATTGTCAGGCCGCTTTAACCCTGGAAGACAAACAGGCTCAGCATTGGTCTGTAAGCTGGCAGGGCGAAGATCATTTGCCCCGCGATTGGGACGTAAACGCCTACCCCATTCCCAGCAGCCAGGCCGCCTCCGTTCGCGCCGTCATCCTCTGGCAAGACCGCACGGAGGAACGCCGCATGGAAAGCACGCTGCTTCAGGCCGGCAAATTGGCGGCGATTGGGCAGCTCGCCGCCGGTGTGGCCCACGAAATCAACAACCCGCTGACGGCCATCAACGCCAACGCCGAAATGCTTAAAATGTTTATTCCCCCCGAAGACGACAACTACGAGGCTGTAGACCTGATTGCCCGCGCCGGGGAGCGGGCTACCAAAGTGGTGCGTGGTCTGCTGGATTTTGCCCGGCAGGAGCAGTACAAATTCACCAGCAACGACGTGAATCGCTCCATTCGCCAGACGTTGGATTTGATTAGCTATCAATTTCAAACGGCCGACATCGCCATCATTGACAAAACATCACCCGATTTACCGCCCATCACGGCCAGTTGGGAACATTTAAAGAGCGTCTGGCTCAACTTGCTGGTCAATGCGCGGGACGCCGTACAATCTTTGCCGGCCAACCGGCAGATCGAAATTACAACCCGGTTATCTCCTGAAAATGATCACGTCCAGGTGTTATTTCGTGATAACGGCCAGGGCATGTCGGCGGCGGAGGCGCAGCACATCTTCGAGCCGTTTTACACGACGAAAGAGCCGGGGAAGGGAACCGGTTTGGGTTTAGCCACAAGTCATCGTATCATAGAACAGCATGGCGGTGACATTCATGTGGTCAGTGCGCCAAATCAAGGAACAACATTTATCGTCCGTTTGCCTGTGACGCCACAGGGTAACGGCCGTCAACCATTAGAACCATGAACAACC
>CALFEW010000930.1 GCA_937958365.1 uncultured Chloroflexota bacterium
CAGGCTGGAGCGGGAATTGGACTTCTGCAAACGAGGCGACTACGCCAAATACTGGATCGCCATACGCTGGAACCCGCCACCTGCGTCTGGCAGATGACGGTTCAGTCTATCGAGGCGTGAACCTGTCTACTTATACTAGCGCGACATTGGCTTTCTATTGGAAGCTGGCTGCAACCATGCAAAGTGACGACAATTTTTATGTGGAGATTAGCAGTAACAGCGGCTCAACCTGGACATCGATCCTGACTATTAATTCAAGTAATGCGAGCAGTACCTATGGACGATTTGAATACTCGTTAGGTAGCAGCTATCGAGTGGCTGGCTTCAGGGTTAGATTTAGGGGTATCAGTCAGAACGAGAATGATGACTACTTCTATGCGGACAATATTACCATCACAGGTAATTAACCCGGCTGACAATTCTTCATAAAAAGAGCGGCGTGAAAACGCCGCCCTTTTTGTTTCTACTGACACCGGTCATCCGACATGTTTCACTCTGTTACCGTGTCCGGTATTAGCGGCGGCGAATCACAGTTGCTAACAATACCGCGCCCAGCACCCCGGCAGCAGCTAAAAATAGCCAGCTCCAATTCGCCTGATGGGTTCGGTCGGGGCTGGCAGACGACGTGGGGGGCACGGCCGTTTCCCCTATCTCCTCCACCGTTGGCACGGTCGTTACTGTCAGCGTCGGCTCTGGCGATGGCGTATAGGTCGCCGTGGCCGTCGGCGTGGCGGTATCGGTGGGCGTGGGCGTTTCCGTAGGTGTGCTGCTGGGCGTCGGTGATGGCGTATCCACCGGCGTGGGCGTGCTGGAAACCAGCGGCGTGGGCGTGATGGTCGCTGCGGCCAATGGCGCGTTCAGGGACGGGATGTCTGTGATGGCTGCCGCTTCGCCGCGCTCCACCAGATAGACCGGCGGCCCGCCAATGTCGCATTCATTTTGGTAACATTTGCCGCCTTCCAGGGTGATGGTGTATGCGCCGTCAACGGCCGTTATCCCCTCCCGATGCCCCATGTGCCCCACCAACTCGGCCTGGTCGGCCAGCGCCGGAACTTCTATGGTGACGGCCGTTGGCCCTTTGGCCCACAACAGGCGCACCAGGCCATCCGGCATGGGAAAAGCCACCTGGAAATAGCCGCTGCCGCCGCCCGCTTCCTGCATCGTCACCGGCCCCACAAAGCCGCCCAACTCTTCTACCATCACCTGATAGGCCCGGTAAGACGGCCGTTGGCTCTTATCCGGTCGCAGCAAGCCCCAGGATTCGCCACCCTCCGGCAGATGAATGTCTATCAACTTATAAAAACCCGCCCGCTCCGCGCCCGCGGCAAAGGCCAAAGCAAACGATTGCGGCACGTACCACGCCTGTTGCTCCAGGTCCACGAAAAAGCGCACCACTTCCACCGGCCACTCCGGGTCCATGCTGGGTCGGGCGTTGGTTTCGTTCATCCACACCGGTTTGGGCGGATCAATGCCCAGGCCTTCCTGAATCTCATACGCTTCCTCAATCAAATCCGTGATGGTCTGTGGCCGGAAATAGATGTGCAGCGACAGCACGTCAAAATAATAGTTGTTGGCTGCCGCCGTCGGGTCTTCGGCCACCATCGTCAAAAACCGGCGCAAAAAAGAAGGATCGTGCCAGTAGGTGAGGGCGCCCAGGTGGATTACCGCTTCCGGGTCGGCCTCTTTCATCACCAGATATGTTACCTGCACCAGCCGGTAATACTCTTCGATGGAGCCGCCAAATTCATGGCCGTAGGCGTCGGCGGGGATGTCTGGCTCGTTCCACACAATCCAGTGATGCACGCCCAGCGCCCCGTAATACTCGGCTACGCGGCGCACGTAATTGGCCCATAAATTTTCCGGGTCGTCCACCGGCAGGTATAGGCCACGCGGCACACCGGCGTACGGTTCGCCATCGGCCGCCCAGGGTGGCGTGCTTTTCAGCAGACCGACAACGGTACGGCCGTTCTCTTCCGCATCCACCAGCCACTCCTCCAACACGTGCAGTGTGTTCCAATCTTCCGGCCCGGTGGGCTGAATTTCATGCCACAGGAAAAGAATGCGGTCCCAGCCCACCTGCAAATCGGCGGCTTCGGCCGGTTCCCAAAAAGCTTCGACCACGCCAAAACGGGGATCAACCGGCGTTGGTGTTGCCTCCGCTTCGCTCTGTGCTTTGGCCGGCCCAACCAGCAATAAGCCGCCTAATAAACCAAGCAGCGCCACAACAAGCGCGCCAATTTTGCCAAATAAGGTCATATCATTCACATCCACAAAGATTTTGCCCATGCATACAAAAACGAGCGGCATTATAATACGAACAGACCACAAGTGGAAATAGCCGCCAACCCACCGCACAACCTGGCCCTGGATATACCTGAACACCTGAACACCTGAATGCCTATGAATTCTCTCCCCCTTCGTCCGGCTCAGGCCGAAATCCTAACTTACCAGAACGGCCGTCTCGCCATTAGCGCTGTGCCCGGCAGCGGCAAAACCTTTACGCTCTCCTTGCTGGCGGCGCAGATTATCGCCGACGGCCGTATCACCCCGGCCGCCGGTCAGCAGGTCCTCATCGTCACCTACCTCAACAGCAGCGTGG
>CALFEW010000931.1 GCA_937958365.1 uncultured Chloroflexota bacterium
CGTTCAGCGTTTCGTATGCGCCAATCAACGCCAGCAGCACCTCGTTCGTCAGGCAGACGATTTGCTGCCGGATGCGCCGCCAGTCTGTCGGGCTTTGCGCGCCGCTCGTTTCGATCATGTCGTAGATGGTTTGGGAGAGTGATTCGCGGAAAAAGAGGTAGGCGCGGGTTGTTTCGACCAGCGATAGGCCGTTGGCGCACCCCAAAAGAGCGTAATCCTGGCCGATTTGTTGCGCGGTCGCCATCACTTCTTCGTCGGCCAACTTGGTGGAGATGTGGGCGACAACCAGGTGCAGCAGTTGATGGCCGAGGTCGCGGTGCTGTTGGCGGGCGTTGTCGCTCAGTGACCGATACCAGGCAGAGTTGTGCAGCGCGCCTTCGGCCATTTCC
This sequence comes from uncultured Chloroflexota bacterium, assembly GCA_937958365.1. GTDB lineage: Bacteria > Chloroflexota > Anaerolineae > Promineifilales > Promineifilaceae > Leptovillus. The sequence continues at coordinate 390 of CALFEW010000931.1, forward strand.
AGGCGCGTCCGGCCCAGCATGGATTGGATGATGATGTGTACGGCCGTTACCTGGTTGCGGTCTTGGGCCACGGCGCGGGCCATCACGTCGGCCCGACGAAAACGACGGTGCCCGCCGGCCGTGCGCTGCATTGGCAAATCGCCACGATCCGCCCAGGCGCGTATGGTCGCCGGGTGTACGCCTAAAAGTTCAGCCGCTTCGCTCAAGTTAATCCACTCTTGTTCCACGATGGTCCCCTCTGAAGTGGTAGTAATCAGTGTTCAGTGACCGTTTTCAGTCGGCGTTACCTCTGGAAAACACCCACTGAAAACCGAAACCTGATGACTGATTACTGAAAAGCAGTAGCAGTGCAAAATTTCCTACGCCGTCTGCGCAGCGCAAAAAGCTACAGAAATATATCAAAGCCTGTCAATAGTATGCAAGTTTATTTACTTTTTGGGGATAAGACGCCATGCAGAGAGCCAGAAGAAAGTCTAAAAGCAGGTAGGCTCCCGGCGGTGATTATTCGGTGGGGGAAGGGGGAGGAACGGCCGTTACCGGCAGCGTCACCACAAAGGTAGTTCCCTGATCTACCGTGCTGGTGACGGTCAATTTACCACCCAGGCCATCTACAAAATCCCTCGTCCAAAACAGGCCAAAACCCATGCCGCTGCCTTTTTTGGTCGTCCAGCCCATCTCAAAAATACGTCCCAAATTTTCTTTAGGAATGCCAGGGCCATTATCGCGGATGCAAACTTCGACACTCTGATCAGAAATCTGGCGCGTTTTCAGCCAGATTTGCGGCGACCGGTCCACCCCGGCCAGCGCTTCCACCGCATTTTTAATGATGATGCGCAGCGCTTCCGCCAGCATATCTTTGGACGTTTTAATGAGCGGCAAGCTTTCCACCAGGTCTAAATGGACGGTGATTTTTGTCTCCGTGACAATTTTAGGCTGGTTGCGAAACAAGGGAGTCCGCGGAAAAATCTCTACCAAGGCCCGGCTCAGGCTGTCGTTGACGTTGACCATGTCGGTGGTGGCTTGCTGCCAGGGTTCATTGAGATTGTCCAGGATGTTGACAATTTTGGCGATTTCTTCAGTGACGATGGGCAATTCACGGAAAATAAAATCGCGCCGTTCGGCCGAAAGCTGGGGCAGCATTTGCAGCAATTGCATGTAGCCGCTGATATTGCCCACGTGATTACGCAAAGAATGAGCCGAAGCCACCGTGCTAAAAGCCATGCGCCCAAATGTCTGGGCAATGCGCCGCTGCTCCGACATTTCCCGGTACAGGCGGGCGTTTTTTAGCCCGGCCGCCGCATGTTGCCCCAGGGCCGTCAGCAGGCTGATCTCCCAATCGGAAAACAGCGCCTTTCGGCTGGTGACAAACAGATTGCCCACAATTTCATCAGCCTGGAAAAAAGGCACGGCAATCACCTGCTTAATGCCCAACAACTGCTGGGCCTGATCAGCCAAATCCAGGCTTACCAGTGGATAAAACAGGTCGCCCAAATGAGCCGAGACGAGGTATTTTTCGGGACGGCCGTTTAACCCTGCCACCGCCCGCACGCTCAAATTATCCTGGTATTGCGGGTCGTCCAGATAAACGACCGCCTGTTCGCTCAACAAACGAATGCCCACAGCCTCTTCAACGGCCGTAATCGTTTCTGGGGCAACGTCTACGGCATAGGCGCGCACCGGCAGGGCACGGCCGTTTTCCAGCGTCGCCACCATCGCCCCGGCATATCCCAGGCCATGTACCACCCCTTCAACAATCGTTTGCAAGGTGGCTTCTTCATCGGTCATGCGCGCTTGCAGCCGCAAGACGATATGCTCCAGGGCTTGCATGGCTTCCAGACGGCGCTGGTTCTGAATGGCAACGGCCGCCTGCCGCCCAAACGCGCTGAGAATGTTGAGCTGCCGGTCGGTTAAGCGCTGCGATACGGCGGCAACCAGGCTGCCCACCACTTCGCCGTTCAGCAAAAAGGGCAATACCACCGCCTGATGAATGTCGGACCGCTGCTGCAACTGTTGGGCGTCGGTTCGGCTGATGAGTGGGGAGAATAGTTCGGCAAGGTCATCGGCGATGAGGTAAGGTGCGGTACGGCCGTTTTCGCCAAACACCGCCCGCACCGCCAGATTATCGGCAAAAGAAGGGTCTTGCAGAGGCAAGACAGCGCCCGGTCCCAATTTGCCTAATTCGCGTAAAGTCAGCGCTTTCTCTATCTGCATCCCGTCGGTGGCGTTGGCGTAGGCGCGTACCACCAGGGCAAGTCCCTGCTCCAACGTGGCTACCATCGCGCCAACGCAGCCCATGTGGTTAACGACGTCGTTGGCGATTTGTTCCAGAACGTCTTGCAACTTGGGTGATATGGAAGGTATTGACGTTTGCCGGCTTGCTTGTGCCAAATTTTTTATCCCAAAGCATGAAGTTAGGCGTGTCTCACAGAAAAACAACGCTATTGTAACGCAAAAAGAGCGCCGTCAAACGTCACCCTGGTACTAGTTTTCAGTAATCGGTGTCCAGTTTTCAGTAGGCGCTTCCTATAGCAAATATCGGCAGGGTTCATCTAACGAACCATCATTTTTACAAATTAGCGCTGAATTGTCATGCTGAGCGAAGTCCGCGGAGCGAAGCATCCCACTTACCCCAGAGGAACGGGATGCTTCGGAGGATGCTTCGGCGGCCTCAGCACAGGCTCTCAGCATGACATATCTTCCGGTCAAATTTGTAAAGCACCTTTGGCTTGAAATGAATCACGCCCAAATATCACTGAACACTGGCGCAACGCCAGCAAGACTTAAGTACTATCAGGGTGACGGCCGTTGCAGAATATGGGTGGCAATGGTCGCGCCGCTGCCGCCAATATTTTGGGTCATGGCGATGTGCGCCCCGTCAATTTGGGCCTCACCCGCCTGACCGCGCAGTTGCAGCGTGGCCTCGGCAATCTGGTACAGGCCAGTCGCGCCCACCGGATGGCCGCGCCCTTTCAGGCCGCCCATGGTAGCGATGGGAATACGGCCGTTCGGCAAAATATCCCCCGCCTGCGCCACCCGCACCCCCTGGCCCCGCTCGGCAAACCCGCACGTCTCCAACGACAGCGCCGCCATGATGCTGAAGGCGTCGTGCAGCTCAAACAAATCCACGTCGTCCGGGCCGATGCCCGCCTGGGCATACGCCTGCCGGGCCGATTGTTCGGCCGCCTTTAGCCAGAGCATGTCTTCGCGGTCGTGAATAGCCAGGGTGTCGGTGGAGGACGAGGAACCGATGACGCGCACGGCCGTTGGCGCTTTGGCCGCCGGAACCAGCAATAAAGCCGCTGCCCCATCACCAATCGGTGAAGCGTCGTACAAGGTGATGGGTTCGGCAACGATACGGCCTTTGTCGTACATCTTTTGCGTGATGGGTTCGCGGAAGATGGCGTTGGGATTCTTGGCCCCGTTGGCGTGGGCGTTGAGGGCAAATGGGGCAAAATCGCCGTGAGTGTAGCCGTATTCGTGCATGTAACGGCGCATAATCAGGGCGTTCAGTCCTACGAAGGTGACGCCGTGAATCGTTTCATAATCGGCGTCGGCCGCGCCGGTGAGCGCGGCCGTCGTCTCTTTGAGGTTGGTCTCGGTCATCTTTTCCACGCCGATGACCAGCACGGCTTCCATCTCGCCGCTGGCGACGCCCAGAATGCCCTGGCGCATGGCCGATCCGGCCGAACCGCAGGCGGCTTCCAGCTTCACAGCTTCCACGCCCCACTGGCCCAGGTAATCGGCAACCAACGCGCCCAATTGATGCTGCTGGTTCAGACGGCCGCTGGTCATGTTGCCGACAAAAATGGCATCTACTTTCTTAACCCCGGCGTCTTGCATGGCGGCGCGACCGGCATCTACGGCCAATTGGCGGATGGAAAGGTCCCAATGTTCGCGCACGGCCGTTTGCCCTACGCCCAATATCGCAACTTCTAGCATATATACCTCCCGGCATATGGGTTTGATAGATTTCTAACGGCTCAAGTGTAGCCTGCCAGAATGCCAGAAACTATCAAATTACAGCCGAAAGCTACCAGACCTGCCAGGTTTGGGGAAACCGGGCAGGTCTAACGGCCGTTCCATCAATCGCCGATGGTGTAAGTCCAG
>CALFEW010000932.1 GCA_937958365.1 uncultured Chloroflexota bacterium
ATCTCCAAGATTGGTCCAATCTGGAAACTCCAAAGTTAATTGCAAACGAACCCTATAGGCTGTAGAACGGCCGTTATCAATCACGTTTTCAACAATGATACGCCTGCAAGAAATGCAACGATTGATGAATTTCTCACCGTCTGGTGATGGAGGAACGGCATGCGCCAGTTGAGTCTCTTTCCGCCGGAGATTGTGTTGAAAAACGGCCGTTTACACAGCCCACAGCCCACAGCCCACGGCCCACCGACGCGCCCGTCATCCTTCGAGACGAAACTTGCCTTCGGATGCCTGTTCCAACCGCCCGGCCAACTGGCGCGAAATGAACAGGGGCACACCTTCAGCCCGGGAGAAACGCAGTTTAACGCCAAAGGTTTGTGATGTGCTGGTGATGTCTTCCCAGGGGATGGACAGAGGGGGATTGCCAGGCCGAAACAGGACAAAGACTGATAAATGCAACGCCCGGCCATCGGCGCAAACATGCAGGATACCGCTGTAATTGGAACCCCAGCGGAAGCGACCGCTCTGCATGGACCAGCATGTTTCGTTAAAAGGAATGTGGGAGGGGTAGGCGTCGGCCAGTTTGCGCCAGCCGCTGAGATGGGCGATTAGCCAGATAATGGACAGCCAAAACAAGATGAAGGTCAGGCTGCTCCCCAAGATAATGGACATCGTTTGCAAAGTTTCCACGCTGCACCTTGTTCCCTAAATTATTGTCGTGGTGCTTGTCCACGAATTGACAACTCCTGCCGGGAAAAGGCTGGAAACAGGCATAACAACTGCTTCAAGTTAACCGTTTCCTGTGCCCAACTTGCCTGGGCAGGAGATGCCAGGATTGTCTAATGTTTTCACAAAACCAGCGGCAATGCCAATGGTTGAATAAATGTCTTTCAAATCGGCCGTGACGGTAGATGGGTTAAATGGTTGGCGGCGGAACGGCCGTTCTACCGGGAGGCCGTCTATGACATAATGCGCGAGGAAAACGGCCGTTTATCACTTGTCCCACCGCCAGATTGCGCCACACTAGACGCCTTGATGCGTGGGCAGACCACGCCACAGCAAAGTCTGGGAGGCAGCATGAAACCACAGTTCTTATTTATCTTGTTGTTGAGTCTGTTTGTCGCCGGCGTCATGGGCGTTGGCCCAACACAGGCCGCTATCGTGGCCGCGCCAGAGTGGGTGCTGGCCTATGCGCCCCTGCCCGCAGCCGCAGAGCAGACATCTCTGCCGGAAGCGCTGACCATTTACGCCCAGGTGAACGGCCGTTCCGGGTCATCGCTCATCATGGGCGCAGACCCGGCGGTTCTGGCGAGTTCCGGCCTGCCAGCCCAAATCCTGGAAACCATCCCGCCCCAGGCAACCTACTACCTGGCCTACCCCCGGCCCAATCAAAAAGTGAACGAATTGGACTGGACGGCCGTTGACCGGGTTTTGCTGATTGAACCCGAATGGCGGTTGGTGCGCGCCACGCCGGCAGCCGCCGAAAGCCTGGCCGCCCAGGGCATCCAGCTCCAACAACTCACCTTCGACGCCAAACCATTACCGGCAGAAACGGCCGTTGCGCCCCATGTTCCGGCCGTCATCACCCCCGATCCCCTGGTGCAAAGCCTCATCACCGGCATCAGCAGCGACGACCTGTACCAATATGATGGCGACCTGAGCGGCGAATGGCCCGTCACCATTGGCGGCTCGCCCTACACCCTGGTCAGCCGCCATACCAACAGCGGCACGCCCATCCAAAAAGCCACCCAATTTGTCGGCGAACATCTGGCCGGTTTGGGCATGGATGTGGAATACCACCAATGGGGCGGCGCCACCTACCCCAACGTCATCGGCCAGATAACCGGCCTGACCGACCCCGAAACCATCTACATCCTCTCCGCCCACCTGGACGATATGCCCTCCGGCCCGTTGGCCCCCGGCGCGGACGACAACGCCAGCGGCGTGGTGGCGGCCATGATCGCCGCGGACATCCTCAGCCAGTATCAGTGGGGCTGCACCATCCGCTTTGGCCTGTGGACCGGTGAAGAGCAGGGCTTGAACGGCAGCGCCGCCTACGCGCAGCGGGCCTACAACCAGGGCGAAGACATTGCCGGGGTGCTGAATCTGGACATGATCGCCTGGAACACCCTCAACAGCAGCCCCGACATTGAACTGCACGCCACCACCAGCCTGCCCGCCACCTTAACCCAGGCGCAGTTGTTCGCGGACGTGATTGATGCCTATGATTTGAACCTGGTTCCCAACATCATCTCTAGCGGCCTTGGCGCCAGTGACCACGCTTCCTTCTGGCAGTATGGTTACCCGGCCATTTTGGGCATCGAACGCTATAACGGCGACTTTAACCCATACTACCATACCCCCAGCGACCGCCTGGCCGTCTTGAATATGCCCTACTTCACCGAATTCGTGCGCGCCAGCCTGGCGACCTTCGTCCACATGACCGGCTGCCTGGTCAGTGACGGCGTGGGTTACGCCGATGGGCATGTCACCGAACAGGGCAGCGGCGACCCGATTGCCGCCGCCAGCGTCGCCTGGCAGTCGGCCGCCGGGCAAACCCTCACCGCCGCCAGTAACGCCAGCGGCTATTACACACGCACGCTGCTGGCCGACACCTACACCATGACAGTGCAGGCCTATGGCTATCTGCCGGTCACGATGCCGGGCGTCACCATCGTCACCGACACGGTGACGACGCAAGACGTGGCGCTGACGGTCGCGCCCACGTTCACGGTGTCGGGCACGGTGTTAGCGCTGGATTCTGGCCTGCCGCTGGCGGCGCAGATTGAATTTATGGACACGCCGGTAAGCGTGATGAGCAATCCCACGACCGGCGCTTACCAGGCGGCGCTGCCAGCAGGCGACTATACGATGCGGGTAACGGCCGTTGGCTACCAACCCACCGAACGCGCCCTCACGCTCGACCAAAACCAGACGCAGGATTTCTATCTGGCGTCACGGCCGTGTGTGCTGTTGGTGGACGATGACAATGACAGCCCGGATGTACGGCCGTATTACACTGCCGCTCTGGACGCTCTCGGCGTCAGCTACGACGTGTTCAACGCCGGCAGCGGCAATGGCCCCACGCTGGACGAAATGACCGGCTACCAGACTATCATCTGGTTCAGCGGCGATAAATATGGCACGGCCGGCCCCAACAGCAGCGACGAAGCCAATCTGGCCGCCTATCTGGATGCGGGCGGCCGGCTGTTCCTCTCCAGTCAGGATTATCTCTACGACATGGGGCTGACTTCCTTCGGGCAGAATTACCTGGGCATCGGCTCCTTCAGCAACGACTCCGGCAACGCGACCACAAAGTATGGCGTGGCCGGCGACCCCATTGGCAACGGTCTGGGGCCATATCCCTTGAGCTATCCGGCCAACTTCACCGATTATGGCGACATTGTCAACAGCGGCAGCGGCGGTTCGCTGGCTTTCCGCAGCAGCGCCGCCGGGGGCAATGGGCTGGATGTAGACAAGGCGAGTGGCAGTTGGAAAACGCTCTTTTTTGGTACTTCCTGGGTGGCGGTGGCCCACGCCAACGCCGCCAACGGGCAGGCGCTGCTCCAGCGCATCCTCGATTGGTTTGGCGGCTGCGACTGCCAACCGGCCATCATCCATGACGTAACCACGGCCAACAATGCCTGCGTAGTGGACTTCACGCCGATCTATGGCGGCACAGCCCCCTTCACCTGGAACTGGAGCTTTCCGTTGGGCAATCCTACGACCAGCCAGAGCGAAGCGCCGACCGGCATAGACTTTGGCTTGACCGGCACGTATGCCTATACAGTAACGGCCGTCAACTGCGACGGGACATGCAGCGACACCTTTGTCGGCGAGGTGACGGTGCAATGTGGTGCGTGCGTACCGGTAACGGCCGTGCAACTCAGCCAAACCACTACAAACACGCTGTATGCCGGGGACGCCGCCGGGTTTACAGGGGCGCTGCTGCCGGATACGGCCGTTGCCCCGTATACGTACACTGTTTCCATTAGCGGCACGGCCGTCATCACCAGCCAAACCACCGGCAGCAACCCCTTCACCTTCGACCACACGTTCACCGAGCCGGGCGTATATCCGGTGCTGCTGGAAGTGTGGAACTGCGACCTGGCTTCACCGGTCAGCAGTGTGTTAACGGTGACTGTTTTACCGGCGATGGCGCGGCATAAAATGTACATGCCGTTCGTGGGCAAGGAATAAATCGGGCTTAAAACGGCCGTGTTGCCTGCGGGGTTGACGGCGGAGATTGGTTCTGTGGTGGTGAGTGAGGGGAGGGAGGCGGTGGGGGGAAACGGCCGTGTTGGGGAGTGGGTTTAGAGTGGATTTGGCGGTGGGGGTGAAACGGCCGTAGAGGTAAATGACAACGGTCATAGCGTCTGGAGATTCTACGACCGTTTCTCTGTTGAAGTAGAGAAATCAGGTTATCCAGGATACGGCCGTAAATATCATTCTAAGGTGCAGTCCAAAAGCACATGGTAAATGGTAAGTGTGGTATTTG